>LFTM01000099.1 GCA_001513505.1 Clostridiales bacterium DTU092
CTGTACCGATCCTTTTAACATAACCTCAGTGGTATGAAGATTCCCTTTAAGGACCAGCTTATCACCGTATAGCCTTTTTATCTCCCCAAGATCACAGTCACCCATGGGCGGAGATTCCAGAGGGTCTATGACGGTAAGATCCGTTTCCTCAGCTACAATTTTGATCAGCTCCTTCTCGGGTCCGCAGGAATGGATATGAGTCGGTATCCCATGTTTTTTTGCCAGTCTTGTTATATCCTTAATTATAGGAAGAGCCAGTTCCCTGAAAATTTTCGGTGTCTGATGAATAAGGGTGCCGGAACCCCCAACGCATAGGAAATCGGGTTTTGTTTCCAGTGACATGAGTTTATAGAAGCGTTTGATATAGTATTCATGCAGTTCTTCACTTTTTTTACGGTATTTGTGAGGGTTATCATAATAATCGTATATGTCTTTCTCGTTGTTGAGCAGTTTGGATGTGCCGCACCAAACGCCTACCAGCCCATGATCCCCCAGTTCCTGTTTTACCAGTTTAAGAAGCTGTTCTCCCTGAGGCCATTCCTTTACTCCTTCCACTTCTTCATAGGTATCCGGTACCATGGGAAAACCTAAGGCACGCGGGTTCAGTCCTTCGGTAGGCGGGTTGTCATCGTAATATACGGTTATTGAGGAAGCCCATTCCCTCTCTCCGTTTTTTATACGGTATTTCTGGGTTATAATTCGCCGTGCATCTTTATATATGATGGCTTCCTTCCAGGTATTGTCTATCTCCCCCAAATCATCGAACAGTATTTGCACATAGCCATCCATAAGAGAATCAAAACCGAAGTATTTAACACAATCTATGTATGCTTTCCAAATGGGAGGATCTTGGTACAGATAAATGTCCCAGAAAGGCTTACCCACCATTCTGGCAGGTATCATGTTTGAAGTATCCGGAGCAACAGGAACATGATCGGGAATTTCTCCATTTAAAACTTTGATTAAGCGTTCTCTTGACGTCATAAATATTACCCCCTGTATTTTAACAACTCGATTTTATAATATATATTTATTTAAATTGCGTCAAGTATCGTATAAGCATATATACCGTCCGGCAAAAATTCTGGACAAAAATATTGCAATAAAATATAATAGCCTTGATACGTTTTATGAAAAAACAACCGAACATATCGATTGAAAATCATCAATCAGCTAAAGTATATCATAAAAGCCGGGCAATCGAAATCCTTGGAAAGGAGAATATTTAAATGCAATTTTCTCTGAAACCTGACTACGAAATATCAAAGCAGCGATATGACGCCTTCTGGCACTGTGAAATCATCGACCGGCCGCCTGTCAGTATCATCCTTCCTGTAGAAAATCCCAAACCCGTTCCCGCAAAAACTTATGAAACCTATCAGGAACAATGGCTGGATCTGGATTTTCGGGCTGAGGCTACAGCCATCTCAATGTCAAATTATATATACTATGCCGATGCTCTGCCAATAGCCTGGCCTAATATGGGACCAGAGATATTCAGTGCCTGGTGCGGCTGCGGTTACGAATTCGGTGAAACCACAGCCTGGAGCTCTCCATGCATTCACGACTGGGATGCCGATGCAGATAAGGCTGTCTTCAACCCCGAACACCCTCTGTTTAAAGCGACTCTTGATTTTACCCATAAGCTGCTTGATTACGGCAGAGGGAACTTTATTGTAGGGCTTACCGACTTCCATCCGGGAGGAGATCACATAGCTGCTCTCAGAGATCCTCAAACACTTGCCATAGACATGATTGAAAACACTGACAAAGTAAAGGCAAAACTAAAAAGCTCCATGAAGGAGTATTTTCAGGTGTATGATATATTTTATAACATACTGAGGAACGAGGGCATGCCCATTACGTCCTGGACCCCCCTTATCCATGAAGGCCGGTTTTACATCCCCTCAAATGATTTCTCGTGTATGATCAGCAAAAAGATGTTTGACGAGATTTTCTTACCGGATCTCATTGAAGAATGCCGATTCTATGAGAGAAGCATCTACCACCTGGATGGCCCCGGAGCACTGCACCATTTAGACTCCCTGCTTGAAATCAAGGAACTGAATGCCATCCAATGGGTGTGCGGAGCCGGCAATGAAGGTTATGCAAAATGGATAAAGGTGTATCAGAAAATCCAGCAGGCGGGTAAAGGTATTCAGCTAAACATCACCCTGGATGAGCTGCCAATGGTGTTTGAAACCCTGCGTCCTGAAGGAGTCTGGTTCGCGGAGATCCGGGGAGTTGAGGATAAGGAAACGGCAGATCTGGTACTAAAGCGGATAAGCAAGTGGGAATAAATACTTTTTCTGAATAACCCTATAGGTATAGCGCCAACCACCGGGACAGTCCGGCTGATATATACCGGGTATGGCGTAAACAGCCAGAGCAGCACAGGTAATGTATACAGAGAACTATAAAAAGGGTGCAACCATCATATGGTGCACCCTTTTTTGTTATATTCAATCCGGGTTGTTTTTTGCTGCCCAATCCTTATGTCATCTATAAAGAGAATGTGTGTTGCCCCCGCAATTCTGCGCTGCTTTAATTTGCAGCCTTAATCTCGGTCCACACCCTGTCATACTCCTTAATAACGTCTGATAGGGCTTCAAACACCTCACATCTTTCCAGTTCCTCATCCGTTGGGTAAGCAGTACTGTCGTTCAGAATTTCATCATCCAGCATTTTCATTGCCTCGGTATGAGGAGTTGAATAACCTATATAATCGGTATTCCGGAATGCAATTTCAGGCTCACACAGGAAGTTGATAAACTTCTCGGCCGCTTCTTTGTTTTTGCTTCCTTTTAAAAGTACCATAGCGTCAAACCACAGATTGCTGCCCTCTTTTGGAATCGCATACTCCAGATCAGGATTTTCCCGCTTCATAAATACGGCATCCCCTGACCATACAACCGCCAGCGCAGCCTGACCGCCGATCATGGCATCCTTGATATCGTCGCCCATATAGGACAGCACCAGAGGTTTTTGTTCAATTAACTTCTGCTTTGCCTGCTCCAGTTCGTCCATGTTCCTTGTATTGAGAGAATATCCGAGCATTTTGAGGGTTATACCTATGGAGTCTCTGCTGCTGTCGAGCATGAATATCTGCTTTGCATACTTTTCGTCCCATAAGATCTGCCAGCTGTCAACCGGTTCATCTACCATTGTTTTGTTGTATATGATTCCCACGGTACCCCACATATAGGGTACGGAATATTCGTTGTTCGGATCATATGCAAGATTTTTAAAGCGGTCATCAATGTATTTGTAGTTCGGGATGTTGTCAAAATTGATCTTTTCCAGCATATCTTCCTTGATCATACGCTCTATCATATAGTCGGAAGGAAAAGCAATATCATAATCGCTTCCGCCGCCCTTTATCTTAACATACATCTCTTCATTTGTGGCAAATGTATCATATATTACATCGATATTATACTTCTCCTCAAATTCCTCAATAACACTTTCGTCGATATAGTCTCCCCAGTTATACACTTTTAGCTGAGCTTTGGGAGCACCGCCGCATCCCGCCAAAACACCAGCAAACACCACCACAACCAAAATCATCAATAAAAACTTACCAGTCTTTGTCATTTTGCACCCTCCTTTACGTTTGAACTATCCTTTGACATTCTTTTATTTACAATAAGCAGCAATATAAGAACCGTAAGGAACATTATAGTTGACAATGCATTTATCTTTGGATTTACACCTCTCCTGGCCATTGAGTAAACATAGATCGAAAGATTAGACACTCCCGAACCGGTGGTAAAGAAGCTTATTACAAAATCATCTATGGATAGTGTGAAGGCCAGTATTAAACCTGTAATAATTCCCGGCATAATCTCGGGGATAACCACCTTCCACAATGCATAAGAAGGAGTTGCCCCAAGATCCAGTGCAGCTTCATATACATGTTTGTTAAGCTGTTTCAGCTTGGGGAGCACAGATAGTATTACATAGGGTATATTAAACGTGATATGAGCAAGCAACATGGTGAAAAAACCCAATCCCATCTGTGTTATTGCCTTGGTAAAAACAAACAGCAGCATTAATGATACGCCGGTGACTATATCGGGATTCAATACCGGTAAATATGTCAGGTTCATGACTATTGCCTTCTTTATCCTGCCCATGTTATGGATACCAATGGCAGCGGCCGTTCCAATAACTGTAGCAATAATGGCAGATAAAACAGCTATCATCAGGGTGTTGTAAAGGGCTCTTGATATCTCGGTATCTTTAAAAAGCTCAAGATACCATTTCAGTGTAAATCCACCCCAATGTCCCCTGGACTTCGACTCGTTAAAGGAGTATACTACCAATACCACTATAGGGGCATACAGAAACACAAATATTATATAAAGGTATATTCTTTTTAACATGCGCGCTACCATATGGCACCCCCCTCATGCCCTTCGTCATACTTACGCAGGACACCCATGCTTATCAGTATTATAACCATCAAAACAAAGGAAATTGCCGAGCCGAAATTCCAGTCACCTACAACCATAAACTGCTGTTCGATGAGGTTTCCAACCAGTATATAGTGCCCGCCTCCCAGTAGCCTCGATATTATAAAGGTTGTTACAGCCGGCATAAACACCATTGTAATGCCTGAGATAACTCCGGGAAGGCTTAAGGGAATAATAACCCTTCTCAGCACGGTAATATAGTTTGCTCCCAAATCCTCTGCTGCCTCTACGATACTCTTATCCAGCTTGGTTAAAACAGAGTAAATGGGAAGTACCATAAAAGGCAGGAAGTTATATACCATTCCCAGCACTACAGCCTGATCAGTATACAGCAACTGGGAATTGGGAATATGGAGAAATTCCAGGATGGTATATACCAATCCGCCCTTTTCCAGCAGGGTCATCCAGGCGTAAGTCCTTAAAAGAAAATTAATCCACATGGGGATTACAAACAGCAATGCCAGAACCTTTTTACTGCTGTATTCCTTACTGGCCAGTATTAAACCTACGGGATACCCTATTACAAGACATATAACTGTACAAATGATTGCAAGATTGATGGATCGTAACAACACCATAAGGTATATGGGATCCCACAGACGTTTAATATGGTCCAGAGTAAATTTTATACCCTCATCTGTACTGACGGTGAAGCTGTAAAACAAAAGCAGCAGAAAGGGTACAACTATAAAAATTGCCATCCAGACGATATACGGATAGGAATACCATGTTCTTTTCATTCCGTACTCACCTTTTTCATTATATGAATATCATTGGGCATTATAGAAAGCCCAACCCTGGAGCCAACGGGTTCCATAACGGTGCTGTGGATCATCCATTCATATCCGGCGCTTCGGACCATCATCTCATAGTGCACCCCTTTAAAGGTCACCGATTCCACCCGCCCCTGAAGCATTCCCTGATCCTCAGGGACCAGCTTTATATCTTCAGGCCTTACAACCACGTCCACTTCCTCATTGTGATTAAACCCGCTGTCTACACATTTAAATTCGCGTTCAGCAAAATAAACCAGACTGTCTTTTATCATTCTTCCAGGCACTATGTTGCTCTCACCTATAAAATCGGCGACAAAGGAGTTTTTAGGTTCATTGTATATCATCTCGGGGGTACCAATCTGCTGTATGGTCCCGTCCTTCATAACCACAATAGTATCAGACATGGTAAGAGCTTCCTCCTGATCATGGGTTACGTATACAAAGGTTATCCCCAGATACTTATGGATCTTTTTCAGTTCGATCTGCATACCCTTTCTTAATTTCAGGTCCAAAGCTCCCAAAGGTTCATCCAGCAACAGCACCTCCGGTTCATTTACAAGTGCTCTGGCTATGGCAACCCTCTGCTGCTGACCACCGCTCAGTGAATCAACATATCTTTTCTCAAAGCCCTTTAGATTGACAAGCTCCAGCATTTCAGCAACTTTTCTGTCTATTGTTTTCTTGTCCATCTTTTTTATCTTCAATCCAAAGGCAATGTTTTCGGCTACATTCATATGGGGGAAAAGAGCATACCTTTGGAATACCGTATTCACCTTTCTTTTGTAGGGAGGTAAATTGGTAATGTTTTTCCCTTCAAAGTACACCTCGCCGCTATCAGGCTGTTCAAAGCCAGCAATAATACGAAGAGTTGTGGTTTTTCCACATCCGCTTGGGCCAAATAACGTGAGAAATTCATTCTTTCGTATATACAGATTGATATTTTTTAGTGCCTCTGTCCCATCATAATCCTTTGATATATTTACTAATCTGATAATAGGCTCTGACATGCCGTCCTCCCCTCCCGTTATATAAATAGTACGGAAATAAACTTATAACATAATAAAAAGCCTGTAACGGCCTGATTAGAGTAAGCTTTCACTGTTGCATTTTTTATAGTAAAAGCACTGCAACTAAAAGCTGGGCGGAGATGATACCCATAAAACAACCGCCTTACTCTTTCCGGCATTTTCAATCCTGTGTGCTACAGTTGGTCTGAAGTAAAAGCTTTCTCCCCTCTTAACTCTGTACTTACGGCTGCCCAGGTAAAGATATATACTGCCTGATATTACATAGCCAAACTCTTCACCGTCATGAGGATCATCCTCCCCGGAACTTCCACTGGCTTCCAGGTGCATAAGTATTGGCTCCATATTATTTTTCTGGGCATTAGGTATAAGCCATCTGATTGTGTGATTTAATTCACAGTCCTGCTTTTCAAATACATCTTCAGTCTTAAATACAACTTTTTCCTGTATATTGTCACTAAAGAAGCCCTTTAAGTCAGTCCCCAGGCATTCCAGGATATCCACTAATGTAGCAATGGAAGGCGATGTAAGCTCCCGCTCCACCTGTGAGATAAATCCCTTGGTCAATTCACACCTGTCTGCCAGTTCTTCCTGAGTCAAGCCGTTTTTCAACCTTAGCTGCCTTATTTTCTCACCAATTCTCATACAATTTTTCTCCTATAAAATGGTTTTAAAACGCTAAACTTTTTGTTTAGTGGTATTAAACCTTAAAACAATTATAATTTAAGCATAAATAAAAAAATATGTCAATATAATTTTTTTAAATTTTTTTTATTATTATTATTCTCCTTGTTTACTGATGAAGACTGAGCTTTCAAAGAGCATAAGGGAAGTGCTCAAATCAATGAAAATCAATGTTTTTATAATTACAGGTTTATCGATGTGAAACACCTTAATTTTACTGTTCAGCAGCTACTTTTTCAAGCACCCGC
>LFTM01000249.1 GCA_001513505.1 Clostridiales bacterium DTU092
GTTTTAGCTCCTCCAGCACATCATCGGGTATGGCTTTTTTGTGTTTTACCCGGTTTTCAATGGTCAGACCATCAATAACCTTAAACTCAACCCTGTTTTTCTTTACTTCTTCCTGCAGAAGGAACTCCAGTATTCTCTGAGCCTGAGCCGTGATGTAGGGGCCAATACCGTCTCCCCCTACAATACCTATAATAATTTTGTCCAGTTTATTATAGTCAATAAAATCCTCCTGGCTTTTCATCATTTCTATTCTTTGCAACTGTTCTTCTATAAGTTTGCCGAAATGTTCCTTTGCTCTTTCGATCATTTTTTCTCTGTCCATTTTTTTACCTCCCGTATATATAATTGTACAAGCCTTGTCCGGCATCACTCAGCACTTCATAGTAGTGTGACACTGTAGTTTACCGCAGTGGTAAAGGCTGTAGTTTCACTAATATTTGCGCATATAAATCGCTCTATATACGTTTATATATGCTTATATACGCATGTACTTGACAAGACACGTCTATACATGTACTAAGTTTAATAGATTGTCTATACAATTTCAAGGTCTGTCGCTTTATTTATGATAAAAATAAAAAGGTAAATATGGCTACAAAATCTTTTAATCCGTGATATAATGTGATTTAGACCTATATTTTGAAAAGAAAAGGACCGGTGTTGCTGTGCAGACACAAAGTTATAGTACCGTAAAACAACGGATGCGCCACGAGATAATAATACGGAAATCCAGGTTTATCGGGGACGTATTCCATGTCACTTCGGAGGAAGAGGCATTAAGCAGGCTTCAGGATGTAAGAACCGAATTTCCCGATGCTTCCCACCACTGTTATGCCTATGCGGTAAGGCAGGAGTCACTTGTTCAGCGTTTTAGTGATGACGGCGAACCCAGTGGCACCGCCGGCATGCCCATCCTTCAGGTTATTAACAGCAGGGAACTGCAGAATGTGCTTGTAGTGGTGACCCGTTACTTTGGAGGAATAAAGCTGGGAGCAGGCGGTCTGGTGCGGGCCTATACAAGAACCGCTGCCGAGGTTTTGGATGAAGCCGGGACTGTATGCATGGTATTGAGTTCGAGAGGTATTATATCCATAGATTACGCTCAGGTTGGTCCTGTGGAATATTTTTTGCGCCAGAACGGTGTCCATATTGTTGATACGGAATACCGGGACAAGGTTAATATGACCGTTGTTACCTCTATGAAGTGGGATGATTTCTGCGGGATGTTGAATGAAGTGTGCAACGGAAGGCTGGAGTGTACCCGTCTTTCACCGGTGTTCCATGCATGGGAATAAACATTTTTGGGATCATTTTGAATAAGCAGGGGGAGATGAAATATGTTAAAGTGGCTTAAGGAAGCTGTCCTTGAAGCAAATTTGGAGCTTCCAAAACAGCGTCTGGTTACATATACATGGGGCAATGTCAGCGGGATCTGCAGGGAAAAAGGATTGGTAGTCATAAAACCCAGTGGTGTACCCTACCCGGAATTAAAGCTGGAGCACATGGTTGTGCTGGATCTGGACGGGAATCAGGTGGAGGGTAAGCTCAGACCTTCATCGGACACCCCCACTCATCTGGTGCTATACCGGGCTTTTTCCCAAATTGGGGGAGTGGTCCATACCCACTCACCATGGGCTACAAGCTGGGCACAGGCTGGCCGCTCAATCCCGGCGCTGGGTACTACCCATGCCGATTATTTCTATGGTGAGATTCCCTGTACCAGGGATATGACAAAAGAGGAGATCCAGGGGAATTACGAAGCTGAGACAGGAAATGTTATTGTGGAGACCTTCCAGGGTAAAGACCCGATGCAGGTTCCCGGGGTGCTGGTAAAAAGCCACGGACCTTTTAACTGGGGGAAGGATCCTCATGAGGCAGTGCATAATGCGGTAGTAATGGAAGAGGTGGCCAGGATGGCTTTCCACACCATCATGCTTTCTTCCGGCATCGGCCCTATGGATCAGGTGTTGCTGGACAAACACTTTTTACGCAAACATGGTCCGGGTGCATATTATGGTCAGAAGCAGGATGATCGGTAGAATAAACAGAACTTTTAATTTTATTGTTATATAAACTTGAATCCACTTTGGCCGCATATCCTCATTTTTCGAAGGGTTTATGCGGTTTTTTATTTTAACCGGGTTTTGCCGGTTTTACGGCCGTATCTCATTGTTTGAACTATGATTTTCTCAAAAAATATGGAACGATATTAAAAAATATGATAGAATTATACGAAAATGGTTTCGCGAAAGAAAGCCATTGAAGTTTGTTAAAGGGAGTTACGTATTGTGCATCAGACATCACGGTTGGCTGTTTTTGCCGGTCATTTTGGCAGCGGCAAGACGGAAATAGCTATTAATTACAGCATTAAGCTGGCCAGACGCGGTGAGCCGGTGACCATTGTGGATCTGGATATCGTCAATCCTTTTTTTCGTTCCAGCGAAGCGAAGGATGTCCTGAACAGGGAAGGAGTAAGGGTTTTAGCACCTGTTTTTGCGGGTACAACAGTAGATGTTCCATCATTGCCTCCCGAGATATATTCGGTTTTTCAGGACAAACGGAGCAGGGTTGTATTTGATGTTGGAGGGGATGAAAAAGGTGCTGCAGTTTTGGGAAGGTATCATCCCTATTTTATCCGGGAACCCTACGATATGTTTTATGTGATTAATACCAAAAGACCACTGTCCGGTTGTGTGGAACGGATTATGGAAACATTGAAGGCCGTTGAACTGCATTCCAGATTAAAGGTCACTCATCTTATTAACAACACCAACCTGATGCATGAAACCTCCGTAGAACACGTATTGGAGGGACAGGCTGTTGTAGAACTGTTGTCCGGGAAACTGGATATTCCCGTTGCTTATATATCCGGCACGCCTGAAATTCTGGCTCAGCTTCCGGAAGATTACCGAGACAAAGGATTTCCCCTTGAATTATATATGCATCCCCCCTGGGATATGGATTGAAGGCTATATGGTAAAGATCTTTGGAGAGGAGTTTACTTGAATATGGCAAGAGTTATATTTGATGAAGAACTATGCAAGGGCTGTGAACTTTGTACTACGGTTTGCCCTAAGAATATTGTGATAATGGCAAGGGAACGCATGAATTCCAAAGGATACCATCCTGCTACCGTGGTGGAAATGGACAAGTGTATTGGATGTGCGTTCTGTGCGCGTATATGCCCTGATGTGGCTATAGAGGTAGAAAAATAAGTATTGATGGAAATACAGCAGGGAATGGGGGTAAAAAAATGTCAAAGGTTCTGATGAAAGGGAATGAAGCCATCGCTGAGGCAGCCATCCGGGCGGGATGCAGATACTTCTTCGGTTATCCCATTACTCCGCAGAACGAAATACCTGCATATATGGCTAAACGGATGCCTGAAGTCGGCGGATGTTTTATACAGGCCGAGAGTGAGGTGTCGGCTATTAATATGGTATATGGTGCTGCCGGGGCAGGAGCGCGGGTTATGACCTCATCCTCCAGCCCGGGTATAAGCTTAAAACAGGAAGGTATATCCTATATAGCCGGTGCTGAACTTCCGTGTGTTATAGTCAATATGGTACGGGGAGGTCCCGGCCTTGGGGGCATTCAGCCTGCCCAGTCCGATTATTTCCAGGCGACAAAGGGCGGCGGGCACGGTGACTAC
>LFTM01000102.1 GCA_001513505.1 Clostridiales bacterium DTU092
GCATACAACCCCTCCCAGGAACGAACCCAACAGGGTAACTACTACCAGGGCCAAAGAAGCACCTATAAATACGGGCAGCGGATCATTGTGCTGGGTAGCCAGCGTAAATACCGTCAATTGTGTCTTATCACCTAACTCGGCAAGAAATAACATACAAAACGATGTAAGTATAAGTTTCCAGTTCATATTGACCATCCTTTCATTATATCAACAAATATTACTAATGAGGAACCGTTAATAAACTTCCGGATGACGACACAAAAAAACAGCAGTAACTGTTGGATAGATTTTGCACTCATATAACCCTGTGAGTTTATTAAGACAACCTGTACAAATTCTAAGGCTATTATAGCTATTATAGCTTTTATAGGGTAAGTACTGCAAGTCCCATATTCTATCTTTCCGCATACCTAAGCAGTATTTCGGCGGTACGATCCACCATTTTATCAACCGAAAAACGCTTCCTTACATCCCGGCAGCCTCTTTGTCCATAATCCTTGCGTATCTGTGGGTTTGCAGCCAGATATATTATAGCCATCGCCAGCTCCCGGGCATCACCGGGTGGTACCAGATACCCATTATCATCGTGATTAACGATTTCCGGAATCCCTCCCACACGGGTTGCAATAACAGGTTTTCCCGCTGCCATGGCTTCAATTACGGATATCCCCAACCCTTCAGACAGGCTGGGCAGCACAAATATATCAAGGGCGTTTATATAATTCCGGATATCATTTACATAGCCAAGAAAAGTAATATTGTCCTGAATACCCAGCTGTAAAGCTTTTCTCACAAGCTTCTGCTCATGGGGGCCGCTGCCCATGACCACAAAGTGTACGTTTTTAATATGATTTATTACCAGCGGTATGGCATCCAGAAGATAATCAATGCCCTTTGAGGGAATAAGCCGCGCCACCGTTCCCACAAGTATTGTGTCGGTTTCTATGTTGAGACGTCGCCTTAAATTATGATCAAAATCAGTGTCACCGGTATTCAAACTGTTGTAAAACGGTATCCCGTTATGCACTACATGGATCTTGCCGGCAGGTATCCGGCAGTTTTGGACCAGCTCTTCCTTCAGCGCGTGGGATACGGTGATTATACCCTGGGTATACCGGGATAGAACACACTCCACCTTCCCCAATACCCATCTTTTGGCCGGCATTGCCATGGGCAATATAAAATTGTGAACGGTATAAACCCTCGGACAACCGGCCAGCATACCTGCCAGCCTTCCCACCACACCCGCTTTATAGCCGTGACAGTGAACTACATCAGCCTTGTATTCCTTTATTACAGAGGAAATCATCATGGTCCGCCTTATATCCCGGCAGAACTGAACCTCGCCCGGAATAACAAACGGATATACTTCCACCCCTGCATTCTTAAGCTCTTCCATAACCGGTTGGCTGAAATTGCACAGAGCAAGCACATCAAATCCCCTTTGTCTTAGCCCCTTTAACAGCATGACATAGTGTTCCTTCATTCCTCCGTATGCTTCACGTATGATTTCCATGACTTTAATTTTGCTGCTCTGCGGCATTTATCTCCCTCTCCTGCTCACGCTTTGTTATTTTTGTATCGGCCCTGGTTTTCTGCCTCAGCCGTATCTGCCGGTATCACATTATTCGGCTCATATACACCTTTTTAAGGAAATTTATTCTTTATAAATGGTTTCCCGGAGGTCCATCGGTTCATACCGTT
>LFTM01000179.1 GCA_001513505.1 Clostridiales bacterium DTU092
AGGCTTGTGGAGATATTTAATCAGAGGCCTTTTCTTATCCGGAGTTTTGTGTTTTCTCTGATAGCTGTGGTAGGCGCATCCCTGTTTGTGCTGTTTTTCAAAACTCAGTACCTTCATATGATAAAACCCTGCCTGCTGTTTATAATGCTTATTCCTCATTCATATTTACTGCTGTCCATGGTACACCAGCCTGTTTTGATAGGCAGCGTACTGATCGCTCTGTTGATAGCTCTGGTACTTACGATTATTGTTTGGTACGTCTTCCGCCAAACCCTGGACAGAATACTGGCGGTTTGTGTTTTGCTGGTGGTTATTTTATCGGTTGATCAGTGGACCGGTGCCCGGCTTATAAAGAGTTCTCCTCTGGGGTATGACGTAATCAGCGGAGCCAGGTTTTACGGGATAGGTAATGAATACATGGGGGCCCTGGTAGGAGCTGCGTGTATAGGCGGAGCCTGTCTTATTGAGAGATTTGTACGGTACGGCCGGTGGGTAGTGTGGGGAGTACTGCTGTGTCTGGCGGTAGTCTTGTCGGTGCTGGCTCTCCCCTGGTGGGGAGCTAATGTCGGGGGAGCCGTCTCAGCATTTGCAGCCTTTGGAATATTGGCTATGCTGGTAACTATGCATTCGATTACCTGGAGGCGTGTGGTGGCCATGGCGGCGGTTTTAGCTGTTCTCCTCACGGCTATATTTATTCTGGACAGTTTTAGGGCCATAGAAAGTCAATCTCATATGGGACAGACCGTGAAATTGGTACAGGAAAACGGGGTTCAGGAACTATTTAATATAGCGTACAGAAAGATATCTATGAATATCCGTCTTTTCAGATACACCATATGGACAAGGGTTTTTCTTTCATCCTTGGTATCCATGATCATCCTGTTCTACCGGCCTGAAGGGATCTTCAAAGATGTCAGGGAGCGATACCCGAATCTTTCCTATGGATTTATAAGCGGGCTGGTAGGGAGCATAGCGGCCTTTGCAGTCAATGATTCGGGTATAGTGGCTGCAGCTACTTCCATGATATATGTCGGGCTGTCATTTATTTTAATAATAACCCAGCGTCTGCAGGAAATCATAATGGAAAAAAAGGCCGCTTTATGAGAACGGTATGAACCGATGGACCTCCGGGAAACCATTTATAAAGAATAAATTTCCTTA
>LFTM01000238.1 GCA_001513505.1 Clostridiales bacterium DTU092
AAGAAACTGAAGTTAAAGGAAGGGGAAAAACAGAGAAGTTATCCAAAGACCAGATATAACAGAATGCCGGCTACCTATCCAGGGGAACGGGTACAAATAGATGTGAA
Source organism: Clostridiales bacterium DTU092 (assembly GCA_001513505.1). GTDB lineage: Bacteria > Bacillota > Clostridia > Caldicoprobacterales > Caldicoprobacteraceae > DTU074. Next base: position 108 of record LFTM01000238.1, read on the forward strand.
ATACGTACCAAATGAATGTATAGGCTTTGCAAGCAATCATAGCAGATACTATCAAATAACAGCAATAGATGAATATTCAAGGAAGAGGTACGCGGAAATAGTAGAGGAAAACAGTACATATACAACTTCAAACTTTGTGATGCGATTGGAAAAAGGACTAGGGTTTAAGATAGAATCAGCACAAACAGATAATGGACTGGAATTTGTGAATGACCGTGATAAAACAAGTAAAAAATCGATGTTTGAGAAATGCTTGGAGGAACTGGAAATAAAGCACAAAAGGATACGTCCATATTCACCTTGGCAAAACGGAATAGTAGAGCGTAGTCACAGGATAGATAATGAATTGTTTTATAGTAAAAGACGTTTTAGCAGTTATGAGCAGATGCAAAAAGCATTTAAGAGGTATATTAATAGATATAATAACATAGCAAGAAAAATACTTGGTTTTAAGACACCAAATGAGATGGTAGAACATTATTTCTCTGAAAATGCTGCTTAATATGATATTGCTGATAATTATTTAATCAAGGATCGCTTCGCTTTCCTCCTTGACAAAATAATTATCAGCAATTAAAAGAAACTACAGCATTGTTCAGAGAAAATTTTCAGAGGTCGTGTCACATATGTTTGACTTCTCTAGAAAATTATTGAAAGTTATTAGTAAGCTTATGTTAACATTTTGTGGAAGAGTATGATATAATAGTGCTTAGCAATAGGAAGGTTTTTAAATTTATGAATAGTACCACATGGAGCATCAGGATGCCGAAAGAGCTTAAAGAAAGAAAAATGCAACATATGCGAGAAATAGGTTTGCTTGTAACAGATCTTATACCTGATATAGAGCATATATACGAGTTAAACAAAACTCGGGAAGTATTACCATCAGTGGAAGTTTACATACAAGGACTCTAGGAACTAATCAGATGTATTAGTGCTATATTTGTCAATCTGTTGGAATGGATAAGAGTAGAGGGTAATATAGAGCAGAAAGGATGGCAAAGCTGTTTTATAGAAAAAGAAACAGAGCTGGGGAAATACAAAACCCGGATACAGGAGCTTCTGCAAATACTGCGAGAGCTGGAAGAAGAGAGAAATAGGTTAATCGTAGCGAAACTAGAGATAAAAAAGGAATTGAAGAGAAGACTATCTGATTTAGTTGAGGTTAACGGTACTTTTGAAAGCCTAATAAAAGAATGCGAAGAAAAAATGATGTACAACAAGCCGAGGTAAAAACTTATTATATACGTAGGTAAAGCAGCAGATTGTGAAAGATCCGATATACAGAGTATAGGAAAACGAGTGCCTTGCAGCAAGAATTAAAGAGTTAATAAACCAAATAGAGCGTTTAAAACACAAGAAGGAAGTTTGGCATAAAGAAGTAAAGATGGAGAAGGATTGAGCAGTGCTCGACATTTGGAACGAATATGAAAGAAGATAAGCATACTGCTCGAGCAGATATTTGCTGAGTATCTAAATTCACGGCTGCAGGGTGGGAAAAGGGTATAGTCGATGTTGTCAGATTTTTAGATTAACAGATGGGAAGATGTTTTGTAGCTTTAGGATTATATTTTAAGTTTTTCTTCTACTTTTTGATTTTGTTTATAACTGCTGATAATGATTAAAAGGAAGTATGTTTTTGTTTAGATAGAGATGAAGGTGAAGAGGCAAATGAAAATTTATTCTCCCTTACGATATCCAGGTGGAAAAGGATTTTTATATCGCTTTATTGCTGAAATAATTGATCTTAATTCATTAAATAATCATAATTATGTTGAACCGTATGCTGGTGGGGCTGGTTTAGCATTATCATTGTTATTTAATAAAAAGGTAGAAAGGATAATATTAAATGATATAGATCCAGCTATCTATGCTTTGTGGTTTAGTATTTTGAATTA
>LFTM01000094.1 GCA_001513505.1 Clostridiales bacterium DTU092
TGAAAAGGCTTAGAACCTGTTAACGAAGCGGAAGACAGCCGGAACCAATGTCTGAGCGTAAGTGAGTTTTGGTGGAGGCCTGGAGCGAGTTCTACAGGTTCTTAGCCTTGGAACATCAGTGATTGGAATAGTATTCTGCAAATACACTATACTCGGTTATACTGACACCAATGTGCATTGCGTGAAGAATATTATGGAAATCACCTTGGAGCTCCAGTGATTGGAATAATATTCATCACACCCATAATATTTCTTCATATTGGTTTTAAACTGCCACATAGCAATATATAAGAAAAAGAAGCCTTACCAGGCAGGCAGGCTTCTTTTGGTATATTCGACATCCTCATATGCTTCAACTTCAGGTAAATCCAAAACGAAATTGTAAAAATCCTCATACGAGCCTTTATATGTACATTTTATAGGCTCATCGGTCCTGTGAATCAGATAATCGGTTATCAGATATGTCTTTATTCCCAAACAACCCGCAACCAAATCCTCCTGTACATCATTTCCGACCATCATGCACTGTTCCGGCTTCTTCCCTATATCCTCCAGAACCTCTTCATAGAATTTTTTATGAGGTTTGCAGTAGCAATTCTTTTCATAACAGGAAATGTATATAAAATCTTCCGGCTCAAATCCCGCCCATCTGATTCTGTGCAGGATGGCTTTTCTGGGGAAAAGAGGATTGGTAGCAACCGCTACCTGATACCCTTTATCTTTGAGGATATACACGCTTTCTTTCATATACGGAGTGCTGCCGATGCATTTTTTTGTTTTCAGGAAAGCGGTGTCATAAAATTTGTCAAACCGCTCCCTGTATAGATCAAGCTTGTTCTCTCCTACAAATCTTGCAAAGCTGTCCATAAAAACCTCTTCATTGGTGCGTTGTTCAGTATTTCTAATCATATCCTCAGTGGCCGACCATATATATTTGACCAGGGTTTTGGGTTCCATCAGATCTTTTAACTCCCTGCCTATTTCATTAAAATAAAGTCCGATAAACTCATCAATGTCCATAGGCAGAAGCGTTCCGTCAAGATCAAACAGGAACGTATCAATATTTTTCAAACAATCACACCTCTCTAAAGTATTCTGGCCATAACCTCGTTAACAAACCTGTCCATACTGTCCTTTGCATCTTCGAGGTCTTCCCTGACGATGGAGAAGTACAGTTTTATTTTGGGTTCAGTCCCCGACGGCCGGACGGCAAACCAGGAACCGTCTTCAAGTTCATAACGCAGCACGTCTGACGGCACCGGCATATCAATTGAACAGCTCCTGTCTTCTTCAGGATAATATGCTTTTAACTCTTTATAGTCCTGAATGGTTACAACTTTTTTCCCGCAAACCTGTACCGGCGGGTTACGGCGGAAATCTTCCATAATCTCTTTAATCCTGGTCATTCCTTCCTTGCCTTCCAGGATC
>LFTM01000183.1 GCA_001513505.1 Clostridiales bacterium DTU092
GGCCGTCTCCTTACCAAAAAATATTATACTGTCAGGAGCATACCGTACCTGAGTATAGTCCCTCGGCGCTTTGGTAGTAGCAAAATAAGTATCATTACCGGAGCATTGACTAAGTACCTCATCTATAGAATCATGATAACGTATGTCAACCAGATGCCAGTAATCCAGTCCGGCCCGCTTCAGATACCGATCCTCCAGCGAAAAGCCAAGCGGGCCAACCAGATGCAGAATACACCCTGTAGCAGCACATGTCCGTACAATATTCCCTGTGTTTTGAGGAATTTCAGGCTCCACCAGAACAATATGCAAAGGCATAATATTACCTCAACTTAAAATCCGACTTCCTTTAACCAGCCTTTCAGGATTTCGGCTGATTTTTTGAACCCTTCCATTTCCTGTTCGCTTAATGGAAGCTCCAGCACCTTCGCTACTCCCTTAGCATTAACCAATGTAGGCAGACTTAAGCAAACATCTTCAACCCCATAATACCCCTGCATAAGCGACGATATGGGCAAAACAACATTTTCATCCCGCAATATAGCTTCTACAATACTCTTGACCGAAAGCCCCACTGCATAATATGTAGCACCTTTTCCCTCGATTATTCTGTATGCTGAATTTTTCACATCCTCAAAGATCTTCATTTTTTCATTGGATGAACAGGCTCGCTCGCAGTGCACACAATATTGTTCTATGGGCATACCTGCTATATTTGTAATGCTCCACGCAGGTACTTCGCTGTCACCGTGCTCCCCTATAATATATGCATTTATATTCTCGGTAGCAACATGACAATGCTGTCCCAGCAAAAATCTGAACCTGGCGCTATCAAGTACGGTTCCCGAACCAATTACCTGATTCGGCGGCAAGCCCGATATCTTAAGGGTAGCATATGTAAGTATATCTACAGGATTTGTAACCACAAGTATGATACAGTCTTTGTTGTACTTCACAATCTGAGGTGTAATAGAGTAAAACACCTCTATGTTCCTCTTTAACAGATCAATACGCGTTTCCCCGGGTTTTTGGCCAACCCCGGCAGTAATTATGACAATATTGGAGTCAGCGCAGTCTTCATATGTACCGGCCCTTATCCTGACCGGAGGAACAAAGGCAATACCGTGGTTTAAATCCATTACTTCGCCTTCTAACCGTTTCTTGTTTAAATCAACCAGCACAATTTCAGAAACGGTTCCACCCATCATTAGTGCGTAAGCAGTGGTAGCACCCACAAATCCCGCCCCTATGATGGTAACCTTATTGCCGTAGGATTTGGTTCCCATTCGTATATCTCTCCTTTGCTATTTTCGTTTTTTCCTGAAGAATATTATGGAAATCACCTTGCGGAAAAGCTTAGAACCTGTTAATGAAGCGGAGGGATAAGCCGAATCACTGTTTGAGCGAAGCGAGTTTGATGAGACCCCGCAGCAAGTTTACAGGTTCTTAGCTTTGGAGCTCCAGTGATTGGAATAATATTCTTCAGGATCATATTTCGTTAATAAATGCTGCTTTATATCAACCCCGTGTTGTATTTTTCCCGATCCATTGCAGTTTTTATTATTCTTAAACTTCCCAGATCGATATTTATTTCCATATAGTTATATTATACCACAGGATAGCCATATCACCCGAGAATATTTGTGTCATTTTTTAGATTTTTATATAACCGTTTTATACATAAAGCTTTACTGTGTTAAAGTGCCCATATCTTCCTGAAGAATATTATGGAAATCACCTTGTGAAAAGGCTTAGAACCTGTTAACAAAGCGGAAGACGGCCGGAACCAATGTCTGAGCGTAAGCGAGTTTTGGTGGAGGCCTGGAGCGAGTTTTACATATTTCTAGCCTTGAACTTAAGTGGTTGGAATAATATTCTTCAGTATCATAAATTTAAATAATTAAAAATAAAATGCGCTCTGAAAAATGTACTGATTGCAAACAGAAATGTTAAATGGTAAAATATACTTACAAAATGAAAGTGGGGATATCCTATGGCAAACATTGTTCGACAAATATTCGAACAAAAGCTTCAGGAGATTCAAAGCCGTCTTCCTCATAATGTAAGCCTTTCGCGTCGCGTTAAATACGCTGATACCGTATCCTTTAAAGAAGTGCTAAAACAAACGGACGCCTCCCAGACGGATAATAAGTCTGAGCAAAGTAACAGTACCGGCGTATCCGGCAATTATTACAGTACACCTATGAATAACCCGCTGTTTTATCAGATGCTGTATAGCCGGATGTTGTCTCCTGGCCTGGGTGCATATATGTACACGAACAGTGATTATGACCATATTATTACTGAAACTGCCGGGAAGTACGGAGTGGACCCGAGACTTATAAAAGCAGTGATTAAAGCTGAGTCCAATTTCAATCCGCTGGCTGTATCATCGGCAGGGGCAATGGGTCTTATGCAGCTTATGCCTGGCACTGCCGAGTCGTTAGGCGTTTCCGATCCTTTTGATCCGGTTCAAAATATTGACGGCGGTGTACGGTATCTGCAAAATCTTCTCACCCGCTTTGGCGGAAATATCGATCTGGCTCTGGCAGCTTACAACTGGGGGCCAGCCAGAATAGAATCAAATGGAATTACCAATTTAAATGATCCGGAGCAATTTGCAAAACTTCCTGCCGAAACCCGTAACTACATACAAAGAATCCGGCAGTATCTGGTACTTTAGAAAAAATAACATATGATTATACATATCGATAAATAACAAAGGGTACAGTTTACAGTTAACTG
>LFTM01000302.1 GCA_001513505.1 Clostridiales bacterium DTU092
AAGGTACTGAGTTTTGAAAAACAGCACAAACAGGGATGCGCCTACTACAGCTATCAGAGAAAACACAAAACTCCGGATAAGAAAAGGCCTCTGATTAAATATCTCCACAAGTCTCTGGTTAAAGGTCAAAATCCCTTCAATTCCCATATCGTTGCGCACACTTCCTATAACAGTACCCCCCTGCCCGGATAGGGGAGATATACCAAAGAAATTTAGTATAGTAACTCCGACATCCAGGTTGGTAACCACCCCCATCCGGTGTGTGGATGGCGATGATACCCATCCCCTGTCCACTCCCTTTCCGGCTATAATAATGGGAGTAAGACGGTTATTGTTCTTAAGTTCCCTTAAAGGGCCAAGGGGTGTAAGCACCATGATAAGATCACTTTTTAAGTCCAGCTTATTGAGAAGCCTTCCTATAAAAGCATCCCCGTCCTCCAGCGCTTTTCGCCTATGTACTTCCAGCATGCTGTCCATAAGATTATACCTGTAATCCTCTGCCCTGTATGTATCCCCCCACTCAATAGCCACTACATCGGCCTTATCCCATACTCCTTCCACCGCCCGGATCATCTTATCACCATCAAGCCTTATACCGAAAGGACGGGAACCGTCTTTTGCAATAAGAGTCTGACCTACCTCCCCCATAGGCACAACTCCTCTGTCATCCATTAGCATGGACGGCAGGTACCTCAGTTGTTTATCCGGTCTGTCACTGTTGCCTATTACGGCAACCGAATACCCTTCCTGCCTCAAAGCGGTGCCCAGGGCTCCAACCCTGACCGGATAAGGTCTGTTGAGATTATTTCTGTATACCTGGGCAATACCCAGATTGGCAATTGCACCGGCCGGCAGGCTCCTTCCGGTTATCTGATAGTACAGATCCGTTATCTTTTGTCCCTGATAGACATCCTCCGATGAAAAAGAAAGGGGAGAATTAGCCGAACCGGTAATCCTGGCTCCGGCTCCCATGGTAACATACAGATTGTTGCACGACCGGCTGCCCGCCGTATTGGTGGTCATAAGGCCTATAGCACCGATTTCCATGAGCCGGTCAATATTCGGGGTATCAGCCTCATAAATATCTTTCCAGCCAATGCGGTCGATAACCATCAGAACAACTTTTCCCGTGTTTCCCTCCCGGTGTTTACCCGATAACCCGGTGGATATCTTACCTGTCTCAGGAGCTGTTGTCCCTGACTCAGTTACCTTTGCCCCTGATTCAGTTACTGCTGTGTCATTTACATCAGA
>LFTM01000233.1 GCA_001513505.1 Clostridiales bacterium DTU092
ATACGTGCCCTGACGAAATCAGGGATACCAATAGTAAGTCGATTATCTCTTCCTTCCCGACAATGACACGCTTTATATTGGCCTTTATTTTTTGGGCCAATTCATGGATATGATTGAATTGCATTTGTTACCATCCCCTTTTCGTATACTTATTATATTCTCCGTACAATTCCTAATTCCTTTTTATAAAAAATTTATTATTAAACACCCATTTGTATAAACAATGGCATTTATTAATTTGTAGCTTTTTGTTATTATTAATGTTAGAATATATTATCATTGCTACGGAAAGGAATGCAGCAGCTGATATGAAAAGAAATACATACCGTATACCGTTGTTTTGTATTGTAACCGGCCTTTATTGGTTTTCATTATATGCATATGTACCCATACTGTCCCCATATGCCGAGTCCCTCGGAGCGTCCTATAAGATGGTTGGCATGATAATAGGTTCATACGGGTTTACCCAGATGCTTTTAAGGATCCCCTTAGGAATTATATCCGATAAAATGGGTAACCGGAAACTGTTTATAATTTCTGGAATAGCTTTTTCCTTAATAAGCAGCCTTGGTATGTGGTTCTTTAAAAACCCTTTCATGATACTCATTTTCCGCGCTCTGTCGGGTGTGGCTGCCTCATCCTGGGTAGCCTACACAATACTGTTCTCAAGTTATTTTGAACCAAAAGATGCATCAAAAGCTTTAGGTATTATAAACGCAGTTAATGCTCTCGGCCAGGTGTCAGCCATGCTGATCGGCGGGTACGCAGCACAACAATTCGGACAGGGGGATGCTTTTTTGGTAGCAGCTGTCAGCGGCGTTATCGGCCTTGCATTAAGTTTTGGTGTCGTTGAAAAAGCAAAAATCAGCCGGGAACCGGTAACAGTACCTGAACTTCTTTCAGTAACCAGTAACAGAGACCTGCTGGTTGTCTCGGGGCTTGCTATTCTTGCTCAATTCCTGACGTTTGCCACTGTATACGGATTTACTCCTGTCGCAGCAAAAAATATCGGAGCAAACGACGTACAGCTGGGGCTCCTGACCGCCTTTTCAACTTTACCTACCATATTTTCATCAGCAGCAAGCGGAACAGTTTTTTCAAAACGCTACGGTGAAAAGAAGGTCATTGTAGCAAGCTTTATAATTATGTCCGCATCCTGTGCTGTTATACCCTTTATAAATGATATAAATATGCTATATTTATCCCAGGCTGTTGGCGGACTGGGCCGGGGTTTACTGTTCCCGCTTCTTATGTCTCTTGGTATAAAATCCATAGACAGTTCCAAACGCGCAACCGCAATGGGATTTTTTCAGGCTGTATACGGTATTGGCATGTTTATCGGACCGGTATTTACCGGCCTGATAGGTGATGCTTTAGGACTTTTCTGGGGGTTTATGTTGTCAGCCGCAACCGGATTTGCTGGTGCAATTATATCATATCAATTAATAAAGGAAGAATGTTAAATCTATCCTTGTCGTTTAGTCACAATTGTGTTAGACTTAATTGTAATAAAAATATATAATATATAATACAATTGTTTTCATTTGGGGGGAGGGAAAATGTTGAAAAAAAAGCTCTTTGCTACCGTCCTGTTATTTATATTGGTTTTTGCGTCGGTAACCCCTGTATATGCTATACAGCTTCCCCTTGAATTGTCCGCAAGAAGGGCTACCTTTTCTCCTGTTAACAATATTACCTTAGTTTCATTCCATGCTAATTTGAGGATTCGTACCGGCTTTACCTCTGTAAATACTTCAATGATAATCAGAAATGACGGCCTTTCAGATGCAAACATTTTAGTAGGTGTTCCCTCTCAAATGGATTCTATTGTAACGGTAAAGCAAATATCGGTAGTGATTGAAGGAAAAGCTCAAAAATTTGTTACAAGACGCTCCGTTGAGCATCCTGATTACCCCGACATATTTATGCCTCCCAGGTGGTCAACCTTTTCGATAAAACTTGGTCCCGGGGAATCAAAAGTAATAGAGTCAGCTTACACTATTGACAACAAAATCGGTGAATTTGGTGAACAAACCATATATTTCCCATTGAGTTATCTTAAATTTTGGGGTATTCCTATAAATTATCTTCAGATTGTTGCCGATTTGGACTTTTACCCTCCATACGTTTTTGAACCAAATCCCTCAATAATGCCTTTGAAATATGAGGGAGGAGGACGCTTGCTGTGGCAGTTAACGGATGTTAAAGAACCACAGGATATAGTAATACATTTTAATCCGGTTGAAATTAGTATTGTAAACTATCTGAAACAACAAACAAGTGGAAACAAAGCAGTTAATAGTATTTTAGCTCTTTTTGAAGGTAAGGATTACGACACAGCCATCAATGAAATAACTGACTTTTTAGCCAGCAATCCTGATTTTGAGCTTAAAACTGAACTGGAATACATTAAAGCCCTATGCCACCTGGCTTTGTTCCAACCCGGCATGGCTCTTGATATATTCAATAGAATTGAAAACAACCCCGGCTTTGGAAGCCAGCTTTCCAATGCAGTCCGTAACAAGATAATATACGATAAGGTCTTTCTGCTTGGCCTAAGAGACAATGACGAGGAAATTCTGGAGTACTTAAAGCAAGTTCAGCCAACGCTGAAAAATAATATCATTTTCTCAAACTGGGTAGGGGATGAAATTGATCGTCTGACTCCTCCACCCGTCATAGAAGAGCCAGTTGAAACTCCTGATGAACCGGAGCAGCCCGAACCCGAAGAAGAACGGAAAACCAATTCTATTAAAACAATTGAATCCATAGAGATCTTCGGGTACGATGTTCCTCTGGAAATTCTGGTCATTGGTATTCTTGCATTAATCATAATAATATATATTATACGCAGCCGAAAACGGAAAAAGAGAAGGAGATACCTATTTTAAATAACTAAAATAATACAGTGCAAAGGATAACAAATATGAAACTACTGTTTATTGTCAACCCAATTGCAGGAAGCGGCTCAGCACTTCGTGCAATTCCTTTTATTGAAGAATATTGCAAACAACGGAATATTGAGTATGAGATAATAAAAACTGAATTTAAGGGCCACGCAACTGAGCTGGCTCGTAATGCTATATCTGAGCAGTATCACGGTATTGTTGCCGTAGGCGGCGATGGAACAGCAATGGAAGTCGCCAATGGCCTGATCGGGTCCTCTGTCCCACTTGGAATATTACCAATGGGGACCGGAAATGATCTGGCCAAGGCTTTGAACATACCTATTAACCTCGAAAAAGCGTTATGGATAGTTACTAACGGCAGGACCAAATTAATAGATACTATTGCCTATGGCGATAATCATTTTTTAAACGTGGCCAGTGTCGGTTTCGACGCTGAAATAGCCCGTGATATTGATAAAATAAAACGCTGGTTCCCCGGGAAATCTGCCTATTACTTATCAGCACTATTGAAATTTTTTACTTATAGGAATAAACACGTTTATCTGGAAATTGACGACAAAGAATACGAAACTATAATACTCCTTCTCGCCATAGCCAATGGAACTCATTACGGGGGAGGAATGTATGTCAATCCAGAAGGTTCTA
>LFTM01000192.1 GCA_001513505.1 Clostridiales bacterium DTU092
ACCTCCCACAACTCCGACTATGCCCGTCTTCGCCCCAAGCCTGGCGAGGGCTACCAGGGCCGTTGCAACCTTTCCACCACCCTGCCAGCTGTATTCCAAAAGCCGGGCACCCTGATCCGCCTCCCTGGGAAGCCTGTTTATATGGGCTAAAAAATCCACGCATGGTACATCAATTCCTACAACATCCATTTGATATTCCTCACTCCTTCTATATTCCCGGCCTACGGGATTGAGACGAAATGATCTATATTATTTCCATGGGGTTTATCGCATGTCCTTCCACAAACGGTTCAGGTCTGTCGCAATCGCTTTCGGTAACATAGTATTCTCCGCTTTCGGAGGAGTCACGCATGCCCAGCAGTACATCCAGCACATGGTAGGCAAGCTGATCATTAGCCCTGTGTTTGCGGTTATTCAATACAGCATAGATCATATCTGCAAGGCCCAACCCTCTGCTGTTCTCAGCATAACCATGGGTATAGGGCATCTCCTTCATTTCTCATCCACGCCTCTGTACATATACTCCCCCGGAGAACATATTTGGATCATTGGCAATCAATACGCCTTCCGTGCCCATTATTTCCAGCCGGGGCCAGTACCTGAACCCGTCACAGGTGGCTGTAAAATTAGCAATTACATTATTGTCAAACTCCAATACACCTGAAACCGTAGTGGCAACTTCCACTTTAAATCTCCTGCCGTAGTCAGGACTATTTCTGTTGTAAATAGTTTTTTCAGCAAACGGCATCTGTGCAGAACCCATAACCCTTCGTACGGGACCCAGTAAAAATACCAGCGCCGTTACAAAATATGGGCCCATATCCAATAACGCTCCGCCTACACCGGCTTTATGGTATCTTTCACTGGATACATCCATCATTATCATGGCATTGGCAGCAATGGGTCTGCCAATCCATCCCTCATCTATAAGTTTGCGGCAGGTTTGAAGCCCGGCACCCAAAAATGTGTCGGGAGCGCATCCTATAAGCAAATTCTTTGATCCGGCATAATCAATCATGTGCTTTGCCTCTTCTCTGGTCATGGCCAGAGGTTTTTCGGCATATACATGTTTACCGGCTTCAAGGGCTGCCATGTTGACCTCGTAGTGTGCCCAGGGATTTGTCAGATTTAATACAAACTCAATTTCCGGGTCCGACAGGAGTTCTGTTACCGAACATGCTTTGGGCACTCCGTACTGTCTGGCTTTGTTCTCGGCATTTTCCGGAATAATGTCGGCGCATGCCTTAACATCAATTAAAAACGGGAACATGTTTATCAGGTTATCCAGGTATCTGTCACTGATCCGTCCGCATCCTATTACACCCACCCCGACTTTACGCATATACCATCCCCCCTTTATATAATACCTGAACAATAATTCTATATCAATTTATGTTATCCCTTTATTCTGACTCAAACAGCAAGCCGCTTAATAAAAAAAGATGTAATAGAACGACTGCTACATATAATAAGTAGCGGTCGTTCTCCATGTATTTAAACTATACTATTGCTAAATCTTTTCTATTCCAAATTAATAGAATAAAGGATTTGAACGTTCCAACTATTTATTACAGTCCAAACTTCAACATATTATCAAAGCTTATTTTCAAGCTGTCAAAAGGATCTCCCGGACAGGTATCCTGCTCAACTATAGCAAACTCTACGCCAATATCCCTACATGCATCTATTACCTTAGGCCAGTCTATATTTCCTTCACCCACTTCTGCAAATTCTTTACATACATCCTCTATTTTTACAGCGCCACCGACTATGGCATAATCTTTGAAGTGTATAATTTTCATGCGCCCTTTTACCTTGTAAATCCAATCTACTACGCTGACTCCGGCTGCTGCAAGCCAATGGGTATCCAATGCAAAATGTAAACCGTCGGGATCCGATTCGTTTAGAATTATATCCATCCCTTTTAAACCGCCGCCTAATGAAATAAACTCCAGTGCATGTGGATGATATAACAGCTTCAAATTCTCTTTCTTGAGCTGTGCAGCAATCTTATTTATATTTTCCTTTTTTCAAAAACCCAGAGTATCTTGACGCTATCCATACTCAACTACTCTTTGACGAAATCTCATTTCTTCTGTTATAATTGTTGNNATTATATCAGAGGTCTTTCCTTTTTTCATATCTTCTTGTCACATATGTATTGTCTCATAACAGTGAATATAAAGATACTATAGGTATTTTTTAGAATATTTATCATTCATAAATCCTGGATCTTTGATTTTTTCTAAAGTGACAAAAATCATCCACTAATTAACAAAGTAAATTAAACCTTATATCAACTTACCAAATATAATACATCTGGCATCGCACTCAATTCTCTCAATGACACTGAACGCTTGCTCAAGGCTTTTGCCCACCGCGACTATTCCATGATAGGGCAATATTCCAGCTAACCCGGTTTTTTTCAGAAGGTGGCGTTTCTCCTGGAAAAATTTCAATGTATTCTCAGCTAAATCGGTTGAATGAGCCTTTGCCTGCTGTATCAATTCACAACCTCCCATTTTTTGCGTCGATTCAGTAACACTTTTAATTGCTTTATTGGCTGCAGCAAAAACCATAGTATACTCCGGATGAGCATGAATGGCACCATTGATCTCAGGAATGTTTTTGAGCAGAAGTTGATGCATCCTGGACTCCCTCGAGAGAACACCGTCACCCTCAATAATATTCAATTCGTAATCGCAAACGAGAATATCCTCGGCGGTTATATCGCAGTGCTTGTTTTCCGCCATCAGGGAAGGTGTTATCAGTATATGCCGATCATTTAATCTGAAAGCTGCATTGCCTCCGGCAGCATTTGTAAGTTTTCTGTCGAAAAGAAGCTTCATGATTCGTGCCATGTTAGCTCTCTCTTGATAATAAAGTACGTTATTCATATGCAGTTGCTCCTTTTATTTGTTTTTTCCGCTTTTCCTTGATCCATCGGGTTAGAAAGTATGCTTTAGCAGGTGCAATCGCATTGGAATATTAAAGAGAATTGAACTGAGATTACGCCTTATAACGCAACACCGGCTTCCTTTAAATTCAGGTAACTTACCAGGGCTGTTTCCATGGGCGTAAGGTTGTGCATCCTGTCCTGCTCAACCACAACCCATTCAACTCCGGTCTCGATTGCCGTTTTTACAGACTCAACAGTTTTCACGATACCGGTACCAACGGCAGTAAAAACAACCGACTCTCTATCTGGATAATCCGTGCTTTTTAAATCCTTTATGTGGATTGCAGGAACCCTGCCGGCCATCTTATTCAATATATATACAGGGTCAGCACCGCCAAAGGTTATCCATGCACAATCAAGTTCAAAATAGACATGTTCCGGATCGGTATATTCAGCCAAAATGTCAATTGCACTCACACCATCGAAAAAGGTGTTGAATTCGTGCTCATGATTATGGTAACAGAGTTTCAAACCTGCAGAAGCAAGTTTAGCTCCCGCCTCATTATAGATCTTTGCGTCTTCAATCAGCTGTTCTTTTGATTCGGTAGGCCCCCACCACACTGAAACATGGGGAACCTGAATCTTTTTAGCATTCTCAATAACTGTATCAATATCCTCCATAAGCTGTTGTTTGGTTGTACTGTAGGTAATAGGTTCCAAACCTATGTTCCTCAGTCTTTTCAGATTTGCTTCCACATCTCCCTCCAGCAAAAACCTTGTACTTTCAATCCCTTTGTAACCAATATCGGCCAATTTCTTACATGTTCCCCACACATCCTGTTTCATTTCCTCTGCAACAATGCCTATCAAACCTATTTTTGCTTTGTTTGCCACCACAATACCTCCTATATTTTGTTTTTTATATAGTGTTTTCAAGCTGTATCAATGTGTTAAGTTGATTTTATACACAGCCTTTCTGGCTGCAATATACAAGGTGTTTTTATCCCTTCCGCCAAAGGCTATGGTTGAAGGTCTTTCCGGCACCTGAATCTGTCCTGTCTGAACGCCGTCTTTATTATAGATTTGAATATGTCCATCGCATATATATATTCTATCTTCATCGTCGGATACAGCGCAGAATTCTCCTCGTTCCGCCACCAGCGAAAAACCTTTTATATAACCCTTATCATCGGTTGTAAATTCGTAGGTTCTCTTATAGTATTCATCCACCGCATAGAATGGTTTTCCAGGGATGGCCTGTGCCAGGTAAGCGCACCTTAATAAGTCATATTCCACTGGGATAATGGTAACCCCGTCCAGCCCAACAAAGCATTCCCCGTGAACTTTCATAACTGCTGTCTCATAATCCTTTGAATCCCTCCACCGATTCCCAGGATATAATACCTTCTTTGGCTGACTGACCTGACTGCGTTTTACCTTCTTTAATACGGTAATAGTTTCCTCAGGTCTGTCCGGTTCAAAACTATAAGCATATAATTCTATACCAGATGGGAAGTATATAAAATAGGATGAACCCGGTGTCTACCCAAGTATTTCTACAGGCCTCTTACGCTCTATGGCAACACCGTTTCGTGTGGCACCTATAGGTATCTCATATTCTGCTATAACAATCACCCGGCCTTCCGTATCACAAGCAAGGGCAACCGGTGTGAACGGCGCGTCCATAATCAAAGTAAGAGAATCATCCCTGCCGTCTATTTTGTAGATGCGTTTTTTCGGTGCATCGATAAAATAGAAGTTGCCTTTATCATCAGTACACCCACCGTCAGCAAAAACAAAACCGCTGCAAATCTCATGAACGGGGTTTTTATAGATCTCATAATCAGGCAACGACCACGTCCTCCGGGACTGTCCCGATATATAAAGCCTTGCGATCTGCCAATTTCTAACCTCAGCCCCCGTATTAACATCCAGCAACATGTGACTGATTGTATATTTCATCTGGGAATAATTATGAAGATTAAGAAACTCTATATTTCTGCAGTTGGATGTCCTGATACAATAATCAAAAGGAGTTCTTACCCAGACAACTCTGAAGAGGTACAGGTTTGCAAACAACATATTACTGCATCCTATCAATTCAACCGGCTGAGCATCAGGTCCTTCCGCCACTTCCTCCTCTGTCTGTAAGCCAAATATTTTCCAGTTGGATACATTTTTAAACCTGGCCTCGGCACGGACATGATGTTCTACCGACATGGCATATATGCATCCCCTGGTGGAAGTGTCCGATATATATACACCGGCGTTTGCATAAGGACTGGCAGTCCATATGTCCTTAAATACTCCTCCGCCGCCGTTGGTAATCCACAGGCTCCAGAATTGCGAATCCCATTTCCGATTCGGATTCGCATCTCCCGTACGGTTATTGTTATATGGACTGATAAAACCGTTATTGCCCCATTCCATGGTACCGTGACCACCAACAAATTTTACATCGTTCATATAGGAGTTTTCGCCGGCCATCCACTTACATCCTACCGCCCTGGGATTTCTTCCACCTGCATCTATTCCTATGCCGGACACTATATTGGTACCGCCTTCCGGTGTTTCCAGTACAGGTTTAGGTCCTCCCAGACCCGAAAAACTCTCAGTAT
>LFTM01000268.1 GCA_001513505.1 Clostridiales bacterium DTU092
GCTTTAATGCCTCATCATAGGTAATTTCGCCTTTGTTTAACATTTCCAAAATTTCTTTCTTATTTATTTCACTCTTTTCATTTGCCGTTACCTTATAACCCAAACTGCTTATAACATCATCGAGTTTGCTTCGGACTGTAGGATATGAAATATCAAGCTCCTTTTCTACCTCTTTTATATTTCCCCTGCATTTTAAGAATACCTCTATAAAAAACTTCTGTTCAGGTGATAAATAGCTGAACTTATCCATATGAAAATGGCCTTGATACCTTGTATCACATTTATGACAGTGTAATTCTGTCACTTCTAATTTATTTCCACACACAGCACATATTGATATTATGTTATTTATCAATTGCATTCCTCCTGTAAAAATATATTTCGCTTATCATCATTATATCAATTAAATTAATTATGTCAATATTTAAATTAATAATTTTAATAATTATTGTTATTATATTTAAATATTATTATTTATTTATTAACTTTAATAATATTGTTAAATATTCTCTATTAGCTGATATATCAATCAATAATGTTCCCGGCACCTTAAACAATTATTTAAGTAATCTTTAATCCGCAACCTTTCTTGTCTGTATTGTCTGTCTGGGTCATACTGTATGCCTGGATGTATGATTATTTCTTTCCTGTCGGAGTATATGCGGACAGGATAAAAAATTATAGCTACCCTATACCTATTGTAAAATGCCTTTGCTACATTTATAAAACCTCTTTTTAGAGCATCGGCTTCGATCAAATCATCATCTATATAAATCACTAAATTATTGTTATTCTTAAGAGCATCAACACTTAGCTCAATGGTACGAAAGATCCTTCTGTCCATCCTGTATACCGGTATGCTCCCAATATGCCTGTTAATGGCAACACATATTTTGCCAACAATATATGAAGCTGGCTTGCTTATAAAGCGATGCCAGCCAAGTTTATTTTCAAAAAAGTTAATTTTCAAATAGTCGGCACATAATTGTCTGTCAGTTATATTATGAATAACCCAGGGTAAAACATTGAAAGGAAAAAACAGTTTTATGATAACGGGTCCGTAAACTCCGGCGTGATTGGCAACAAAAACAGCCGGAATATCATTTTTGACATTTTGTATACCCTTTATTTCAGGAGTTTTTATTAATAACCTTCCAATATTTTCTATAGTATTATAAACTATATTATTCATTTACCCCCACACGCCCTATATTTTTATACATTTTTTAATTATATTATATCAGATATCATTGAGTTAAAAAAATACCACGATATCTGTCGTTTTTCATGGCCTGGTCATATGCCTTCATTTATCTATATATATTACGAATAGGACATTGGTATACGAAAAAAGGGAGCCTTTAAAAGGCTCCCCTGGATTTGTTAAACTCAGTATTTCTTTCTTGCTACATAATGGGTGTGTAAAAGCTCATGAGCTTTATGGCTGTTAGGTTCTCCAAGATATTCTTCATATATTCTCTTGACCGATGGGTTTTCATGAGACTTTCTGATGGGAAGGTTTCTATCTTCCTGATAGATTGCCGCAGCCCTAACCATTTTAGGATCTTTATCCATTCGATCCTTTGCTGTAACTATGGGCTGGCCGCCTCCGGTGACACAACCTCCCGGACATCCCATAACCTCTATAAAGTGATATTCTTTTTCACCGGATTTTACCTTCTCAAGCAGAGCTTTGGCATTGGCGGTACCATGAGCTACAGCTGCCCGTATGGTAATATCGCCAAGGTCAATCTCTGCCTCTTTAACACCGTCAATACCTCTTACATCCGCTATTTCAACATTTTCCAGCGGTTTGCCCGTTACAATCTCAGCCACTGTTCTAAGAGCAGCTTCCATAACACCGCCGGTAGCTCCAAAGATAACACCTGCTCCGGTTGAGTCACCAAACAGAGGATCAAACTCTTCATCGGGAAGTCGTACGAAATCTATTCCAGCTTCCTTTATCATCCTTGCCAATTCTCTTGTAGTCAATACAACATCCACATCAGGATAACCTGTTGCACTTAGCTCAGGACGTTGTGCCTCGAATTTCTTCGCAGTACATGGCATTATTGATACTACGAACACCTTCGATGGATCAAGGCCGTTCTTTTCAGCAAAATAAGATTTTAGCAATGCACCCATCATTTGATGTGGCGATTTGCAAGTAGACAGATTATCCAGAAATTCAGGATAATTGTGCTCACAATACTTAATCCAGCCCGGACTGCATGAGGTAATTAGAGGCAGCTTCCCATTATTTTTAAGTCTGCTGAGAAGCTCTGTCCCTTCCTCCATTATAGTCAGATCGGCAGCAAAGTCGGTATCATACACCTTATCAAAGCCAAGCCTCCTAAGTGCAGCCACCATCTTACCCTTTACTATTGTACCCATCTCCATGCCAAACTCTTCACCCAGCGCCACACGTACAGCCGGTGCGGTCTGGACGATCACACTCAGATCCGGGTTATTAAGGGCATCCCATACCTTCTGTGTATCGTCTTTTTCCTTAAGAGCGCCAACCGGACATGCAGTTATACACTGCCCGCAGTTTATGCAGGGGACTTCATTTAAGCTCATGTCAAACACAGGTGATATAACGGTATTAAATCCCCTCTCATTTGCACCAATTACACCTATCCCCTGCACGTTTCTGCATACCGATACACAGCGACGGCACAATATGCATTTGTTGGGATCACGTACTATAGAAGGAGAAAAGTCATCAACCGAATAATCTATACTTTCTCCTTCAAACCTGATGTCATCTACACCAAGCTTCTGAGCTAATTCCTGAAGTTCACAGTTCTGATTACGCACACATGTCAGGCAGCTTCTGTCATGATTTGAGAGAATAAGCTCCAGATTAACTCTCCTGGCCTCGCGAACAGCAGGCGTATTGGTCCTAATCTCCATTCCATCTGAAACCGGATAAACACATGAAGCCTGCAGAGTTCTTGCACCTTTCACTTCTACGAGACACATTCTGCATGCTCCGATTTCATTTATCCCCTTTAAATAACACAATGTCGGTATATCTATATTAGCAGCCCTGGCAGCTTCCAAAGCCGTACTACCCTTTGGAACTTCAACCTGGACACCGTCAACTGTGACTTTGACCATTTCCATATATCTCACTCCCTTTCACTCAATAATGTGTTTACTGCTTTATAATGGCAGCAAACGGACATTTCTCCATGCATACACCGCATTTTATACATTTATCCGTATCAATGGTGTACGGCTTTCTACGCTCACCTGATATAGCGTTTACCGGACAATTCTTAGCACATAATCCGCAGCCCTTGCATAGTTCTGCTACAATAAAGTAGCTAAGCAAAGCCTGACAAACACCGGCTGGACAGCGTTTTTCTTTTATATGTGCTTCATATTCATCTCTAAAATACCGCAGAGTACTCAACACCGGATTGGGGGCCGTTTGTCCCAGTCCGCACAAAGCCGATGCCTTAATATTCTTCGCTAAGACTTCCAGTTTTTCGATATCTCCGTCTTCACCCTTGCCTTCGACTATCTTATCCAACAGCTCTAACATCCTTCTGGTACCGATTCGGCAAGGAGGACATTTACCACAGGATTCGTCTACCGTAAAGTCCAGGAAGAATCTTGCAATATCCACCATACAGTTGTTCTCATCCATAACGATGAGTCCGCCTGAACCCATCATGGAACCAATCTGTGTTAGCGAATCGTAGTCAATGGGAGTATCCAGATGTTCTGCCGGGATACAACCGCCAGAGGGGCCACCGGTCTGAGCAGCCTTAAACTTTTTGCCTCCCGGGATACCTCCGCCGATTTCATAGATGATTTCCCGTAAAGTTGTTCCCATTGGTACTTCCACAAGTCCGGTATTGTTTATATTTCCACCAAGCGCAAATACTTTGGTACCCTTGCTCTTCTCGGTACCTATGGTTCTGAACCATTCCGGCCCGTTTAAAATAATCTGAGGTATATTGGCATAGGTTTCTACATTGTTAAGAAGGGTGGGTTTCGAAAAAACACCTTTTACAGCCGGGAACGGCGGTCTCGGACGTGGTTCTCCCCTACGCCCTTCAATTGAAGCCATAAGAGCGGTCTCTTCCCCGCAAACAAAAGCACCGGCTCCCAAACGCAGCTCTATATCAAAACTAAAATCCGTACCAAAAATATTTTTCCCAAGCAAACCGTATTGTCTTGCCTGAGCTATAGCTATGGTAAGGCGTTTAACAGCTATAGGATATTCAGCACGGACATAGATATATCCTTGGTCAGCACCTACAGCATAACCGGCAATGGTCATAGCTTCTACAACACTGTGGGGATCACCTTCCAGTATACTTCTGTCCATAAAAGCACCGGGGTCTCCCTCGTCAGCATTGCAGCATACATACTTTTTATCGCCAACCGCATTGCGGGTAAACTCCCACTTTAATCCGGTCGGGAAACCAGCTCCGCCTCTTCCTCTGAGACCAGATGCTTTGATTGTGTCAATAACCTGCTCAGGTGTCATCTCTGTGAGTACTTTGCCCAGAGCCTTGTATCCGTCAAAAGCAATATATTCATCTATATTCTCAGGATCAATTACACCGCAATTCCTAAGAGCAAGCCGCATCTGCTTTTTATAGAATCCTACTTCGTCCAGTGATTTTATTTCCTGATCCTCAGCAATACTGTCGTGATATAACAACCGGGTTACGATTCTTCCCTTTAACAGGTGCTCCTCAACAATTTCCGGCACATCTTCAACCTTTACATGGCTGTAGAATGCACCCTCGGGATATACAATAACAATGGGACCTACTTCACACAAACCAAAACAACCGGTCCCGACTACCTTTACTTCGTTTTGCATATTATGTTTCTCCAGCTCAGAATTAAATTCGTCCATTATATTTCTAGACCCAGATGAAGTACATCCGGTTCCCCCGCATACCAAAACATGAGAACGATACAATTCCATGTGATCTACCTCCTCACAAACACATTATTACTTTTCTACAGCACCTATGGTAAACTCTGTGACGGACCTGCCATTTACAATGTGTTCAGCTACAACTCGCTTTACCTTTTCGGGGGTCATCTTAACATAGGTTACCTTTTCCTCACCCGGTCTGTAGATTTCCACCATTGGCTCATAACGGCATACACCTATACATCCGGTTTGCGTTACGGTCACATCCTGTAAATTTCTCTTTTTAATTTCTTCTATAAAGGATAAAAGTACCGGTCTTGCCCCTGCAGCAATACCGCAGGTACCCATTCCCACAACAACTCTGGTGCCACTTCTGTCTTTTCTAAGATTAACAGATTCCAATGTACGTTTTCTGATTTCTTCTAATTCACTTAATGATTTCATACACTGCCACCTCCACAAATTACATTTAGACCTTCCCTGATATAGCCGCCAATCCAGTTTATAACATCAGGATAATCGATGGGCAAATCCCCAATTTTCTGTCGAACTTCCCTTGTATCAAAAGTAAAGCTCCCCTTGGGAGTGGTATGAGTGTAGATAAAATCAATTGACGGATTACATGCTACTAAAACTGTTATTGTGTCATCTATTTTCCCTAACGGCGGACGGTCTATATTATTGTATTCAAATTCTGCCCTAACCCCGGTTCCCGCTCCAAGTTCAGAGGAAACAGTAACTCCACCACCACTGGCTTTTGCAGCTGCATCAAGAAGCGATAAGCCCAAACCTACCTTCCGGGTCGTTCTTGTGGTGTAAAACGGGTCCGTAGCCTTTCCAACCGTTTGGGGTGCCATACCTTTTCCATTATCTATAATGCTTAGAATCAATTTATTGTTTTCTATATCTTCTTGTACATGTATTTCAATTAAACTGGCTGATGCGTTTATTGAATTCTGAACTATATCCAATATATAAAGGGATAAGTCCTCCATCCTTTATTCGTCCTTATATTTTGCAATAATGTCCGCAATGTCATCCGGGGTCAATCTTCCATACACCTGATCATTTATCATCATAACCGGTGCTAACCCACAAGCACCCAGGCACCGCGTAGCTTCGAGAGTAAATTTGCCATCATCAGTAGTGTCACCGACTTCAATATTTAGTACTTCCTGCAGTTTATCCAATACTTTCTGTGCACCCTTTACATAGCAGGCGGTTCCCATACATAGCCCGATTTTATATTGTCCTTTAGGTTTTAAAGTAAACTGAGAATAGAAGGTTGCCACTCCATAAACATCAGTTAACGGAATTCCCAATTCTTCTGCAATATAATTCTGCACCTCTAAGGGAAGATATCCATATATCTCCTGAGCTGTATGCAGTATGGGCATCAAAGACCCTTCCTGGCCTTTGTATTCCTCTACAACCTTTTGAAGTTCGGCAAACTTCTGCTTGTCTTGAGTTAAAACTGAAGTTGCCATAAAAGTTCTCCCTCCCCTTATATGTTTAATCAAGTTGTTTTCTGGATTTCCACAGTTATTATCTCACATAATCACATCATTTTCAATACTATCTGTCATT
>LFTM01000018.1:0-2326 GCA_001513505.1 Clostridiales bacterium DTU092
TTTAAGCTCTTCGTGGCAGGCATGTCCTGAAACGTGCACATCTGCCAGGGATTCATAAATAACTTTGGCTCCTCTGCTGAACAGCTGATTTATTACCTTATATACCAGCTTCTCATTTCCGGGTATTGGCGTTGCTGAAATAACAACCAAATCTCCCGGTGAAATCTCCAGTTTCCGGTGTTCCGCAGTCGCCATACGGGTCAGAGCGGACATTGGTTCACCTTGTGTCCCCGTTGTAATTACCACTATTTTATCATCCGGATAATTATCAATCTGATCAATATCAATAAGTGTCCTTTTAGGAACACTAAGATAGCCCAGCTCCATAGCCACAGCAACTACATTTGACATACTGCGTCCTGAAATACAAACCTTTCTTTCATGTTTGACAGCAGCATCAAAAATCTGCTGTATACGGTGTATATTAGATGCAAATGTAGCAACAATAATCCGCCCGGTTGCTTCATCAAAAATTGACTCAAAAGTCTGGCCTACTGTTTTTTCAGACATGGTATAGCCGGGCCTTTCAACATTTGTACTATCAGCCAGTAACGCAAGCACACCTTTTTGACCCAACTGGGCAAACTTAGCCAGATCTATAACCTCTCCGTCTATAGGTGTAAAATCAATTTTAAAATCGCTGGTATGGACAATAGTCCCCACCGGTGTATGTATGGCGAGAGCTACCGAATCAGCAATGCTGTGACTGGTTTTTATAAATTCAATGGTGAATGCACCAATCTTTATACTGCCACCCGGTTTTACCCTTTGTAAGGTGGTATTCTCTAAACTGCGATGTTCTTTTAATTTATTCTCTACCAAGCCCAATGTCAAACGAGTGCCATACACCGGCGCATTTATCTGTCTTAGCACGTATGGCAGAGCTCCTATATGATCTTCATGACCATGAGTAAGAATAAAAGCCCTTACCCTTTCTTTGTTTTTAATCAGGTATGATATGTCAGGTATAACAAGATCTACGCCCAACATATCATCCTCGGGAAAACTAACCCCACAATCAACCACAATGATATCGTTCCCGTATTCAAACACTGTCATGTTCTTTCCGATCTCATTTACTCCACCAAGTGGTATAAGTTTTAATACATTATTTCTTGATGCCACAAATAATCCTTATCCTCCTTTTATATAATCGTATTCCGCTCATAACCATTATCCTCAATTATACAGTATTTGCATTCTCTGTGCAACTTTACTTCAAAAAAAGAAGCCAACTCGGCGTTCGTTCGAGCCAGCTTCTTCCAACCGTATACACAAGCTGTCTGCCTGTTCACTGTTCTCTTGCCCATTTTATTTTCTCTTCATAAAACCTGGTCAGTTCTTCAGCATATTCTTCAGACATCCCCTCGCTGTATATGCGGCAAACAGCCTCTTCAGAATCAGGTAATATCAACGCCCAGCCATTTTCATGACGGATTTTTATTCCTTCAAACAACTCAACTGCATTTTTACCCTTGCTTTCCTCTTGTATCAGCCATCGCATTACCTTACCTTTGTCTTCCCATGGACATTCTATTACTTTTTCTTTTATATAGAAATCCGGTATGGATTTTATATACTCTGACAGAGATTTTTGTTCAACGGCTATAACCTCTAAAATTTTTACAAGCAGGGCTATTGCATCGCAGTATAACGGCAGTATCCGGTTTGCCCCCCTGTTTTCTCTTTTCAAGACCTCGCTCATCAAAGCATGCTGATTTGATTTTGTGCGGATAACTTTGCCCTTCATAGATTCTGCTATGGTCGTTATAGCACCCGGCGCTGTATAAGGTACAACCACTTCTTTTGTTCCGGCATTTTTCAAACAAATCAAACCTCTTAACACAGGAAAACAATCCTTATCAACCAGTCTGCCATTTTCATCATAGAGCTCCATCTCTTCTCCGTTGGGGTCGATTCTGCAGCCAAGAGCATAGGAACCATGTTTAAATTCAGTTACAATATCGCCCTCGGTAATGCGGAATTCACAACCCAGATCCAATAATAATGATTTGATGACGGACGATATAACCTTCCCCTTCGTCGAAACCAAAATATTGAAGCCATTCCTTTTAATAACATCCACATCTACTGAATTAATTAAGTTCTTTGTGTAAAACAGGGGAACGCTCAATAAATTATGGATCTCCGGTATATTATCATAACTGGCATTTTGGAAATCTTCCCGCATATATAAGCTTTCTATTTGCCGTTCATCAGAAGGAGATATATTCCCTCCATCCTTATCCACAAAATGTATACGTACTGTTTGATCCGTTTCATCGTCAGCAAAGATATGGACTCCACCGTCCAAGCCGATATATGG
>LFTM01000018.1:2381-7708 GCA_001513505.1 Clostridiales bacterium DTU092
AAAGCCCGGATATCATGGCATTCTTCAGCATGGAACTTCCGTTTTTTTCATCATAGCTTATACCGATACGCTTACCCGGCTTAAGCTTTGTCCCAAGCGCACAACCCAGACGGACAACAAACCTGGGATCCATATCCACGTTTATCTTTCCTTTAATGCCGTTTTTCCCAAATAAAGTATTATTGACCCGTGTTCCCCAAATAACATTATATTGAACACAGGATCCATGCTCAATAACTTTGCCCGGCCATATTTTTACATCAGGCTTAACCGTTACTCTGGGTTTTAGCATACATCCGTCCCCGATGACAGCTCCTTCATATATCGACACCCTTTCACGTATATCTACCCTGTTGCACAGGGCAGCACCGCGTATTTCAACACATCTTCCAAGATTTATGTGATCCCACAGCACGCTTCTTTTTATGCTGGTATGCGGTCCAATATTGTTGTGGTTTCCTATGATCGTATAAGCACCAATATACGCCCCTTCACCGATTCGGGTATAATCCCCGATAAAACAGGGACCTTCCAGTTCGGCAGCAGAATTAATATCCACGTTTTCCCCAATCCAGACATTATCTTTTATTTTTTTTACGGGCAGCGAAAACCTGACCTTGCCCGACAACATATCGAAATGTGCCTGAAGATATGTTTGAAGATTCCCAATATCGCACCAGTATTCATCTGTTATGTAACCATACATAGGTTTTCCCTTATCAAGAAGCATTGGGAACAAATCCTGGCTAAAATCAAATTTCTGTCCGGATTTAAAATAGCTAAGAACTTCAGGTTCAAGGATATATATACCCGTGTTGACCGTATCGCTGAACACCTCACCCCAGTTTGGTTTTTCCACAAAACGCGTGATTGCCCCATCCTCTCCGGTGATTACCACACCATATTCCAAAGGTACTTTTACCCTTTTTAGCACAAGAGTTGCAATTGCTCCTTTTTCTTTATGGAAATCAACGGCCTTGCTAATATTAATATCTGTCAATGCATCTCCGCTTATAACGATAAAGGTTTCCTCCAGAAATTTTTCAGCATTTTTGACACTTCCCGCCGTTCCCAGAGGAGTATCCTCTATAAAATAATTTAGTTTTACTCCATATTCAGAACCATCCTGAAAATAATCCTGTATCATCTGTGGAAGATACTGAAGAGTTATCCCTATATCTTTAATGTCATGCCTCTTCAGTAACTCAATGCTGTAAGTCATGACGGGTCTGGCCATTACAGGCACCATAGGTTTCGGCAGATCACAGGTAAGGGGCCGTAAACGCGAACCAGNNCCGCCATAATAATCCCTTTCACCGTATCATCCTTTCCGACTTCAAATATTTTATGTGCATATTTTAAAATCAGCATGTTTAGTATATGTATTGACAATACGGCTTATTCAGAACATTAAACCGGCAGGAGGCTTATCCTGTGCCGCTGGTATAAACAATTAACCCCGATTCGGCATCGGGGTTAATTTTGTCTGCATTCCTCACAATATCCAAAAAATTTTACATTATGATCTTTTATTACAAAACGGTGTTTTTCCTGGATTTTATTCTCCAACACGTCCAGTAAATCCTCTTCGACTTCTATAACCTGTCCGCATTTGAGGCATATCAGGTGATGATGGTGGTGATCCTCATTTGCGGCGCTCATTTCATAGCGATTCTTACCATCGTCAAAATTATGTTTAGACAAAATTCCCAGCTCTTCAAAGAGTAGTACGGTTCGATACACGGTAGCCAGTCCGATTTCCGGGCACGTTTTTTTTACGCTTTCATAGATCTCTTCTGTGCTCATATGCCGTCCCTTATTCTCCAGGATTACTTCAAGGGTAGATCTACGCTGTGGTGTTAACCGGTATCCATTTTCCTTAAGCACTCTTTTGACCCTGTTAATTTCGTTAAACATAACTTCACTTCTTTCGACTTAATATATCAACTACTGTATTTTTCCCAATTGGGACAGTAGTTTGTCATTCAAAATCTTTATATAGGTTCCTTTCATGCCCAGTGAACGGGATTCAATGATGCCGGCACTCTCAAGTTTTCTTAGGGCGTTTACTATAACCGATCGAGTAATTCCTTCCCGGTCAGCAATTTTACTTGCTACCAGAAGCCCTTCATTACCGTTAAGTTCCCTGAACACATGCTCCACAGCCTCAAGCTCGGAATAAGACAGGGTCCCCATTGCCATTTCCACCATGGAAATTTTCCGTTCATCCTCACCCATTTTCTCCATCTTTATACGCATTATTTCCATTGCAACTACCATTATACCATATTCAATTATTACCAGATCATCTTCGGTAAATTTTTCATTATTTATACGCTTAAATATCATAGTACCAAGTCTGTTGCCGCCATAATATACCGGTGATATGGTAACGGTACAGGTTTCCTCTCCGGTATTAAATATATCTGATACATTCGCCTGAGTAAAATGCACTTCCAGAAGACGACTGTTATATTCAGCAGGCAGATTTGATGATATTTCTGGCATGGGTTTGTTTGAATTCATCTCGCTGCTGTAAATATCCGCACGACCCAGAATGTGTCCTCTGTTGTCGAGAATAATCACACTGCA
Source organism: Clostridiales bacterium DTU092 (assembly GCA_001513505.1). Classification (GTDB taxonomy): domain Bacteria; phylum Bacillota; class Clostridia; order Caldicoprobacterales; family Caldicoprobacteraceae; genus DTU074. The sequence continues at coordinate 4,974 of LFTM01000018.1, forward strand.
TTCCAGTATCCTGCTTAAAGCATCACATAATTGGTACAAATCAATACCGCTTTTCTGACCGTTCTGAAAAATCCGGCTTAAACTCCTTATTTTATCCAATAAACTATTTGACATATACAGCCCCACTCCCCGCTGAATATATTGTTCAATTCTTCATAACAATCTTATAGCATTTATGACTTTTATTGATAAATCCATATAGCTCTTATAGGATAAATCTGTCAAGATCATTTTGTTGTAATATATCCTGCAAGGCATCTCTGACATACTGTCCGTCTATTACCATTTTTTGTCCAGCCAGCTTATCAGCATTAAATGAAATATCCTCCATAAGCTTTTCCATTACGGTATACAACCGGCGCGCACCTATATTTTCGCTGGTCTGGTTCATTATATAAGCAATACTGGCTATTTCTTCTATGGCATCCTCAGTAAATTCCAGATCCACATCCTCAACCTTTAACAAAGCTATTTGCTGCTTAATAATTGCATTTTCAGGTTGAGTCAGAATACGTTTAAAGTCTTCCTGTGATAAAGCTTCCAGCTCAACCCTGATCGGAAATCTGCCCTGAAGCTCGGGAATAAGATCCGAAACTTTGGATATATGAAACGCACCGGCAGCAATAAATAATATATAGTCAGTTTTAACAGGACCATACTTGGTCATAACGGTAGTTCCTTCAACAATCGGCAGAATATCCCGTTGCACACCTTCCCGTGAAACATCAGGATTTCCACTTGCTTCTCTGCCGGCGATCTTGTCAATTTCATCAATGAAAATAATTCCGTGCTGTTCAACTGCTGAAACAGCCTCTTCAACAACCTCGTCCATATCTATAAGCTTCTGCGCTTCTTCCTGTTCGAATAATTTCCTGGCCTCCCGTATGGTTACCTTTTTCTTTTTCAGTTTTTTCGGAAACAAATTGCCGAATGCATCCTGTATATGAACAAGAATATCCTCATTCCCCACTCCGGGAATAAAACCAAACCCCGAATATTTCGAGTCCTCCACCTCAATTTCTATTATATTATCTTCAAGCAATCCGCTGCGCAGCCTTTGTCTCAGCTTTTCCCTGGTGTTTGCCATCCCTTCCTGATCATCCACTTGTTCTTCATCAACGGGTTGTTCTGAAGGAAACAGCATTCCAAAAGGACCCTGTGTCCTTCTCTTTCTTGGTGTTGGTAAGAGTTCATCCAGTATACGGTTTTCGGCAGCCAGAGCGGCTTTTTCTTTAACTTGTTCCATCTTCTGGCTTTTAACCATTCTTATAGCTTCTTCCACAAGATCCCTTACCATTGATTCAACATCCCGACCTACATAACCCACTTCTGTATATTTTGTGGCTTCAACCTTTATAAAAGGAGCGTTTACAAGCTTTGCCAAACGCCGAGCTATCTCAGTTTTTCCAACACCGGTAGGTCCCATCAGGATAATATTCTTCGGAGTAATCTCGTCCCTCAATTCCGGATTAAGCTTGCTCCGGCGGTAACGGTTTCTTAAAGCTATTGCAACTGATTTCTTGGCTTTATCCTGTCCTATTATATATTTATTAAGTCTCTCGACTATCTCTCTCGGAGTAAAATCACTGGTCAAAAGTTTTCCCTCCTATACTTCTTCCACATATATGTTACTGTTTGTATACACACAAATTGAGGAAGCTATCTCCAACGATTTCCTTACAATTTCTGCAGGTTCCAGATCGGTGTTTTGAATTAAAGCTCTGGCAGCTGCCAAAGCATAGTTTCCACCTGAACCAATAGCGGCAATTTGATCATCCGGTTCAATAACCTCGCCCGTACCTGAAATTATCAGCAGATCTTTTGAATCTATAGCAATAAGCATTGCCTCCAGCCTTCTCAGTACCCTGTCGGCACGCCAATCCTTTGCCAGCTCCACAGCAGCACGCTGCAAGTTTCCTGAATATTCCTCAAGCTTTGTCTCAAACTTTTCGCTTAATGTAAAGGAATCAGCCACCGAACCGGCAAAACCCACTACGATTTTGTTATGAAAAAGCCTTCGAATCTTACGTGCCCCTTGTTTCATAATGGTATTTTGTCCCAGGGTTACCTGTCCATCCCCGCCTATTGCACCCTTGTTTCCCCTTCTTACTGCAATAATCGTAGTTCCAGTAAACATATGTTGGCTTCCCCTTCCCTTCCAAATTAAACATCCAAATATTATCACAATTTTTCAAAAATTTCAATATATTTGGAATTTTTGTATTTCGCTGTTATTTATTATCTCTTTAATGATCCGTAGCGATCTTTCAGAAAGTTTTAAATTTCTTTCCCTTTTTGAGCGAATTTTTGTGTCCAACGGTGATATAATTCCAAAATTAATATTCATAGGCTGAAAATTCTCTATGCGGGAATCGGATATATAGCCTGCCAGCGCTCCTATAGCAGTTGTGTCCGGGAAATCTATTGGCGGCTGACCATGAATAAGCAGTGCAATGGTAAGGCCTGCCATCAGTCCGCTTGAAGCTGACTCAACATAACCTTCCACACCGGTAATTTGACCGGCAAAAAATATATAAGGGTTGCTCTTAAGTCCATAATGCGAATTCAGCAGCTTAGGTGAATTGATATAGGTGTTCCGGTGCATTACGCCATAGCGGACAAACTCAGCGTTCTCCATACCCGGAATCATAGAGAATACCCTCTTTTGTTCACCAAACAGCAGATTGGTTTGAAAACCCACCATATTATATAGTGTAGCCATGCGGTTGTCCTGC
>LFTM01000119.1 GCA_001513505.1 Clostridiales bacterium DTU092
TACCTTTGGGTATAAATTCGCCTTCGGTGACCACATCTACTCTGCGTCCCTCTATCTCAGCCTGCCCAGCCGGCCGAAGCATAGAGAGGGTTACTCCTTCCTTCCCGAGCAGCTCCTTCTCGTCCTGAACGCTGCTATACCCATGCTCATCGTCCAGTTTCGAATTAAGGAGTAAGGTTTTTGATATCCTGCCCCCCTTAACAGCAGAACGGTATGCCCATATCAAAAGTCCTGCTATAACCAGCAATACCGCTGCTATTATTCCAACCAGAACGGGGGGTGTAACAACCTGGGATGCAATTATAATTCCAAGCAGTAAAGATATGATTCCAATGGTTCCGGCAATCCCAAACCCCGGCATCATAACCTCAATGGCAAGCAATATGGTACCAAGCATGAACAATAGTATCATCAGCCATTTAAGCTGACTCAATATTTCCAACAAACCCACTTTTAACCCCCCTTACTCATCGTGTGCTTCATCCATCTTAAAGGGGATAGAACTCCTGTTTCATTTGGAGAAATAATAAAGGCTTTTAAACCGGTTCAATCCAGCAGGGCTGGATTGAACCTTCTTTTTCAACTTTTTTCGCCCTTTATATGGATGAACTTCACCGATATTTTTTCCTGCACGGTATACTTACCGTATCTTCAGTATACCGTAATAAACCTTGTCCGAGCAAGGGAAATAAATCGGAAGGGCAGCTAAATATTTTTCATTATAATACTCTCAACTATATCAGCTACATCCTCACAGGCATCACAACAATCCTCAAGACATTGGAAAACCTGTGTCCAGACCATGATCTCCACAGGATCCGCGGATTCTATGTAAAGCCTTCTCATGGCAGCAGTGTATAGCCTGTCCCCTTCCTCCTCCATATCATTGATTTCTACTATATATTTATGCATGCTTTTTGACCTGCGGAAGTTCGGGAACTCATCCATCATCTGCTTCATAGTATTGGCACAACTATTAATAATCCTTACAAATTCATAAGCCTCATCCCGTATGGTTGCTATGTTATACATATACAGACGCATTACTATTTCTTCTATACAGTCGGTAGCACTATCAATCTGCTCCGCAAGCTGAATAATATCCTCCCGCTCTATTGGAGGCAGAAATTCCTTAAGAAGATTCTCCATCATATCATGCTTTTCCAGGTCGGCTGTATGTTCTATTTTGTGCATTTCAACAATTTGCCGTGAAAGTGCGTCGGCTTTGTAATTATCGATTATACTCCGCAACATTTCAGACGCTTCACAAGTATAGCTGACCATTTTTTGAAACGCTTCGTAATAGTTATAACCCTTTTTCCGTATCATTTGATCCTCCTTATTCCTGTCGTATATTTGTAATATATGTACATCCTGATGTAAATGTGTTTAACTGCTCAATACTTAAAATATGGCTATAAACAGTTTAGCCATCAAAAACCCGATAAGGCCGCATCCCGGAAAGGTCAGTATCCAGGCTAAAACCATTTCCTGGACTACGGACCAGTTTACCGAGGAAATACGTTTTGCCGATCCTACACCCATAATCGCCGTCGTTTTAGTATGAGTTGTACTTACAGGCAGACCAGTCAATGAAGATATGAGAAGACAAATCGCTGCCGCAAGATCAGCAGAAAAACCCTGATATTTTTCCAGCTTCACCATATCCATGCCCACTGCCTTAATTATCCGGTACCCGCCAATAGAGGTACCCAGTGCCATAACACCAGAGCAAAGGACGATTAGCCAGAAGGGAATCATAAAACCAGCAGTCTGTTCCTGACCTCTTACAAGAAAAATTCCAAGCATGAACACACTCATAAACTTCTGTCCGTCCTGTGCACCGTGCATAAAGCCCATGGCTGCAGCGGCCGAAATCTGGGCATTTTTGAAAAATCCCAGGGTTTTACGTCTGTCTATTCCACGGCACAACAGCTCGACACCTTTTACGGTAATAAAGCCCATTCCAAAACCCAGAAATGTGGACAGTATCAACCCGTAAAGAACCTTCACCCACTCAGAACCATTGATGCCCGAAAAGCCTCCCTGCAGGGCTATAGCCGCTCCAGACAAACCTGCAATGAGTGCATGGCTTTCGCTGGTAGGTATACCGAACCACCATGCTGCAGTTGCCCAGGTTACTATGGCAAAAAGTGCTGCACAGAGGGCAGCTAGAGCGGTATGGGTATCCCCACGAAAATCCACCATATTGTAAACAGTCATAGCAACCGAGTTGTTAATCATGGTCATTACCAATACACCCAAGAAATTAAATATGGTAGCCATTATCACTGCTGCACGGGGAGTCATGGAGCGGGTAGATATGCATGTGGCAATGGCATTCGGGGCATCGGTCCAACCATTAACCATTATTACACCAATAGTCAGTAGAGAAGTGACAAGCAATGTAGGAATTGTGAATAGTTCCTGTAAAAATTCCCAAAGTGAAATTGTCATCCTTCACGTCCTTTCTGAGTTATAATCCCGCAAATCTTACCAAGTATCCTGCCAAATAGTCAATAAACTACATTAAGTATCGTTTATTGACAGTAACAGGCATAAAATACCCCTTTTATACTACCACATCACGATTAAGGGTGCAATACTCTTTCTTTTGATTTAACCCCCACACAATTGAAGGATTTCCAAAGACGCATATTTGTATCATATTCAGCCTGATTCCTTGTTTTTCAATTATTAAATAAGGAAAAACGGAACAAACCGGTCTCACCGGAAAAACATAACCAGCACCGGCAGAATGACAGATAATGCTACCAGGACTATAACTCCCACAGCGGCCCATCTATTATTTGTCCTCCAGCTGTATCTCGCATAGCTTAAGCTGTATCCGGAACAAATTAATATGAGAAGGATAATTAAGTAGTTCATTACTCCTCCCGGGAAAACTTAATTTCGGATATATATATCATAGTACCGGTACGCCTGATGCAAAAGTTAACCTCCGTCGTAACTTCAGCATCCCTGTAACGGCTGTTCCAGTCGTAGTTTTCCCAATCCTGTATGGTTGCAAAACTCTTTACAGCTTTATGCCCGAAATAAAATATATCGCAGTTAAGATTCTGAGTTTTCTCTATGGTCTTGTCCAGCTCGGTCTTCACAAACCGCTCAAAGGCATTTTCCAGTATAGACAGCATTTGAGGACTTTCATAGTTGATACCGCTTTGTATACCCAGTATATCCCCTTCAAGATGCAGTTTTACGTCAATAAAAGGTTTGCCCTCCTCAAACCAGACCTTCACATCAGGCATTCTTGCAGGCCTTATCTCAAGGGCAATAATATCCTCAGGTTTCTTTGGATCGGGAATTACAAAGGTTGCTTTCCTGAAATTACCCTTTACCATCGCCAGAAGACGGCTTTCATGACCTGTAAGCTTTCCCACCATTTTATCCCCATTGAATATGGCTAAACCCATAAGCTCGACTTTGCCACCTTCTTTTCGCGGTTGATCACCGGCATAATAATCACCGGGTATCTTGTATCGGCTGCCCCATACCGGACCTTCCTCCTTAAAGTTTTCACCCTCGTTGACCGCTGCCAACACCGCTATAGGCTGATGATACGTAGATGTTATACAGTCATGCAGGTCATAAAGGGAATGATCCGCAAACATGCCGGTTTCTTCTGACTGCCGGACCAGATTTTCACAGGTCTTGGTAATATCGCTGCCTTCGATTGGGGCGAACTTCTCTATAAATTCACTGGCACTTTCTTTTGATATCAAAAGGCGGGTACTGTATCTTATGGAGCTATTTCTTACAATCTGGCCTAAAAACTCCCCAACCAATCCAGTCCTGGCAATATCCTCGCAAATAACAATAAACTGAGTATGCATAAAATTCAGCGTCCGGGCTATATTGATATTGGCCAGTTCCGACGCTGCAAAAAACGACGGAGCATCAATAGTCAGCGTCCTGTATGTTAAACCACCTTGAGACTGCCCGTCACCAGCATCCTGTGCGCCACCTGATTCAAAAGACGAAAACTTAAAAGTAACCCTGAATCTGTCCGACACACCCCTGTCCACACCTACCAACAACACATATGCTACATCATTAACCTCTCTGGCATCATAACATCCTGCAAGTATCGATACCATCATGAGCAGCAGCAATATTTTCAATGATATTCCCCTATGCATATTTATCTTCCCTCTTTTTTCTCAATACTGCTACAAGCAAAGCAGCTGCAGGAAACATATAGAACACTATCCAGCTATATTCCCTCAAATATTTGATGTAAACCCCGGTTAGCTCCACAATGTTTTCAGGGATCAAAGATATGGTCATAAGTATTATCGCAAAGGGAAGTATGATGGGCCTTCTGTCACTGATACCAAACAGATGAGAATATATGAGCAGTACCATATAAAACAGTACCGGCACTTCAACTAAAATGCTTATGTTCCAAATAAAAAGAAACAATGCTTCTATTCTGTGAAAAAATGTTCCAAAATGGATAAGTGAAGCAGCTGTATAAAAGGGTGCCACGATCTCCTGGGCAAAGGGATATGTAAATATCAATATAAAACCCAACTGCGACAGGGATATAAGCACAGCAGCAATAACTAAACTTGTATACCCCACTTTTTTTACTTCATAAGTTCCGTTTAATGATTTGGCAAATACGGCAGCAAGCGTTATTTCACCGTAAATCGAGCTTCTCAAAAATCCCTGAAACAGCGTGTTCCTCAAACCATATCCAAGCAACGGATATAGCCTGTAAAATTCAAACAAGTATGACGCCAATAAGAACAGTATTGTAAATCCTATAAATAATACATAAGCAGCCAGCTTTGAATACCTGGCTATGTTTTCAAATCCTATGTAGCTTAAAACAACTACTACAATAACAAAAGAACTAATCAAAAAACTGGGCTGGGTTTTCGGGAATACGTATATCTTGACAACTTCAATGTACTCCCTTAAGTTGATTGCCGCAGAAGACAGGAGTACAGCTGCCAGAAGAAAGGAAAGCATAGAGCCGATATACCTGCCAAATACAGCATCGTATACCTCCATAATGTTTTTACCGGGAAAGCGTTTAAGCAAAGTATACACAAAACTAAAACCTACAGCTGCAACACCGGCGCTTATAAGCACCATGTACCAGCCTGTCGTCCCCACCCTTCTTGCTATAATATTAGCATCGGTAAAAAACACCTTTGCCATGCATGTGATTACCAGCATCGCAACAGCTTCCCTGGATTCAAACTTATCTTCTCTTAACAATTGCCGTCCCCTCCCAAATAGCATATTGCTGACAGCATTCCGATGGATATCCACAATCCGGTCTATCTTCTTTTTAAGTATCCTCCCCCTACCGGCTGTTTAAATATCGGNNAATAATCATATCGCTGTTTTTCTTTGTCTTAGGAGCAAAGGGAGTCATGAAAGGTACTCCAAAGGATTTCATGCTACACAGCATAACAAACATAATTGTTATACCGATGGAAATTCCGTAAAAACCTAATACAGCTCCCAGAAAAATGAATAAAAACCTTCCAATCCTTACTGCCATGGACAAGTTATAGTTGGGTATAACAAAGTTTCCTATGCCGGTAATGGCAACTATAATAATCAATATAGGACTGACAAGTCCTGCTGCCACGGCAGCCTGGCCCAGTATTAACGCCCCTATTATACCCAGAGTCTGCCCTATAACACCGGGTATTCTTATACCTCCCTCCCTAATAAGTTCAAAAGATAATTCCATAAGCAAAAGTTCAATTACAATGGGAAAGGGTACCGGTTCCCGCATCTTTACGATGGACATCAGCAAAGAAGTAGGAATCATTTCAGCATGAAACTGTACAAGGGCGATCCACAGACCCGGAAGCATCAGCGCCGTCAGCATTCCAAACAGGCGTATCAGCCTGATAAACGTACCGTACTGCCAGCGGAGTGCCGAGTCTTCAGAAGTATGGAACAAATGAAATATGGTTACAGGCACCGCTATTACAAAGGGCGAACCTTCACAGATGATGACCACCTGTCCCTCCATAATAAAAGATGCGGCTCTGTCAGGTCGTTCCGTACTTATCACCTGAGGGAAAAGCATAAAAGGATGGTCTTCCAGTAACTGTTCCAGCATCCCGCTTTCCCCTATAAAATCATATTTGATGCCTGAAATTCGTCTTTTTACCTCTTCTATCAATTGAGGATCGGCCGTATCCTCCAGATAAAGCAGGGCACAGTTAATCTTATTTTTACCTCCCACCGGCAATATCTCGGAAACAAGCTTGTTATTCTTAACAATTTTCCGGATAAGGGAAAGGCTGGTACGCAAATTCTCGGTAAAACCTTCCTGCGAACCCTTAATTACATTTTCCGTTTTTGGTGATTCTATCTCCCTCTTCTCAAAGCCTCTGCTCTCTATCAGAAGAACTTCATCAAACCCCTCAATGAACAAGGCCGTAATCCCGTTTAGTATTTGATGTATGATTGTATCGTAATCCTTCAATCTGGTTACCTGATAGATGGATATAACATTTTTTATTATGTAATCAAAAATATTCCCCTGGGAATAATTTGCAAAGTAATCAGGATTCATCAGCTGGGGCAGGACAAACTGATTTATTACCATCGTATCAACCATTCCATCCACAAACACCAGGCAGGCTTCAATTTTCTGCGCAATTCTGAATTCCCTCAAAACAATATCCTGGTTTTTGGACACATAGAATTTAAGCTTCAGGTATTCAATATTAGCGGCCAGCTTATTGGATACCATGCCATTCTTAATTGGCTCTATGGCAGCATAACTCACATCCGGTAAACCGGTAAAGCTTTCATTGGGTGTACCCTTCCTGCCCTTCCTTCTCTTTTTAATAGTAACAGCCGGCTTTTTGATAGTAAATACCTCATTCGGCCCCGCTTTATTATTGTCACCGTTTTTATAGGTAATCTTGTCAGTTTGTGAACTTTGCAGCTTTTGCAGGATCATCTGCCAGTCAACATCATCCGCTGCTCCAACACTTTGATTCTGACCTTTTTCAGCGTGTCCACTTTGGTTGCCTGTAAATTTATCTTTGGTATCCGGCGTTTCAGGCGGTCTATATATAAAGATGCTTTTTAACATATTTAGTAACATGGACAAACGCATCACACCTCTTCACTTTATCAACATCCCGCAAACAATATATTTTTGTGCATAATGCCGTGCAAATAAAGCCAGGATAATTGCACGGGAAATTCTTCCGCACTGAATCTTATAATAATCCAAACCGTTTATATGCAAATATAACGTTATAGCTTAGTATTGCACATAAATATTAGTATTATGCCCAATCCTTCGGCCAGCCTTTCTGATATGCACTAGATCAGCAAATAAAAAACACCCAGGTTGCCCCAGGTGTTGCATTTTTATGGTGGGACTTACTGGACTCGAACCAGCGACCCCTACAATGTGAGTGTAGTGCTCTCCCAGCTGAGCTAAAGTCCCCCATATACACGTAATATTTGTAAAAATATTATACTCCCATCATTACACGCTGTCAATAATATAATGCTCTCTATCCCGGAGTAAAACTACGAATCATTTACTTCCAAAATCCAGTACCAATGAGCTAAAAATATACTACTAATAAAAAATGCTCCTCATTAAAAGTCAATACACATTTCTACATGATCCAATATTTCCCTTATACGTGCAAGTTTAAACTCATGAGCGGGTACCTCTCCAGGCCTGTATTTCTTGTCTTTGTTGAACCAGCCGAAATACAAATTTTTGAATATTCTCTGCAGCTCCGGAAGTTCAAACAACCGAATGGTTCTGACGCATCCGTCCACCTGAATGTTCAGTTTTGATGACACCTTCATCTTCAACTTTATTGAAGTTTGAAAGGGGATCCTTTCATCGGTGTCATCCAGCCAATATACTCCCTCCGCACCCTTTCCATCCTTTGTCACGGTTACACTTACGTCCGACAGGTATCCCCTGTTTACAAAAGGCTTGTTCCTGATATATACAGGGTTTGTAATGGCTGTATTCCCCGCAAAATCATAACATTTCGCAATCACAAAGCTGTCCTTGTCAATTGATATACTCTCCCTTAATTTAAACGTATCCCTGCATATATTGTATTCCTTATAAACTTCACCGTTGATAATTATCTGTATATCTGACAGGAGAGCCTGATAGCATCGGTAAGCTTCTATTTCAATCTCAAAGTTTTGACCGGGGGAATATCTGAGAACTGTCCCGGGCAGCTCCCCGTTTACCTTCAAAGTTACAATGGGACCGGATGAGACAATATTTCTCCCCTGCTTCACCGATCTGCACAAGGAATCAATACTAAACTCATCAATATATGTATAGGTTTTATATGCAAGATGGTTATCAGGAACAATATCATAAGCAGCATCATTTTCAGCAACTCCGGGAAGAAAATATCCATTATTCAGAGCTTCATACCATAACTCCTGGTAGTATTTGTGATCGCTTCTATAACCCATAATCACCATGGCATCTATGGAACCGGCTAAAATTTCAAACCCCAGGGTTGCCCCGATATTTGTGATAAATTCACCGTTGTCGTGCCACCACCAGCTTGTAGGATGAGCAAGTACGGCAACCGAATTATCATCCCGTTCCTTAAGAACTGCCTCATAAATATAGGGAATTCTGTACTCCGGTTCTTCCCCCACCTTTGTAAAAAGCCAGGGGTCGAATTCATGATCGTAGTATTTGCTAAAAGGCGGTTTCTGGGTGTAGTTCATCATAAAAACATGACCATATCTGCATTTTATAATTTCATTACCAATATCCAGAATAAAGTTTTCGTCATTGACTTTTTCTATAACCGGAGCAAACTTCTCTCTGTAAGGCACTTTATCAGTAAAATGTCCGTTCAGGTACTGCATATGAACATCATTATCGTAGGGAGAACCGGCAAAGAAAAAATTGTAATCCTCTCCTTTCATAATCGAGGAGGCTTTCACAAGATCGCCCGTTTTCAGATGCGCATCCCTTGAAACATGGGAATGGGCATCAAAAGAATACAGCCTCATTGCTCTGGAATCAATCATTTTCTTTAACCGGATTTCAAGGGCAAGATCCTTTTGATACAGCTTGATCCGCTCCCGGAAAGGCTGATACATCTTCCCTTTATATACAGCTACCTCATAAACACCGTTATTTAAATCAAACTCGTACTCGCCGTTACAGTAAATTTTTTCGACCTTGCCCCGGGCATTTTCACCAGGATAATATGTGAGATCCCGTAACACTATCAGGCAGTACACCTTTTTATTATTCTCGTCAAAAACCGTTAATTTTAACTTCATTCAAATCGCACTCCTAATATATTATGGAATGATATATGCGCATCTAAATATTTCAGGTCGATATCCGATCTCTGTTTCGAAACCTGCTGGCAGTTGAACCTGTTCACACTGACGTACTTCAAATTCATGCCGACAGCAGCTATGGGATTTATGCTCTCTCTATGTTGTGAGGATCCGGCTCTGTGTACCATTATTCCATTTTAACTGGACACTGATAGGAATATTTGAGGTAATTGTAACCTTTGGCTCCTCTTCATAAGAGGAACGTCTCTCACATTTTACGTCCAAAGTTCCATATTTGCCAAAGGGATAATTCTTAACCCCGTGTTCTTCCAGAAGCCTTATATCCCATATAAGGATGGAATTGTCCACTTCCGGTCTCAGTCCAAAAATATATTCAAAGAGCACAGCAATGGGTGATACACCTCCAACACCTACAAAATCAGACCTTGCCGGTTCACCCGGTGCAACATAATCGGGTGCATAATTTTCCCAGATGGTACCGGTTTGTTGAAAGACCTTGACCACATTATCCAAATGATTACGGGCAATTTCATATGCCAGGGTATCAAACCCGTTTTTGGTCAACCCCCGTAATATCATATAATTTGTAAATACCCATACTCCTCCTCTCCAGTAATTACCCTTACTGCAGTACCCCGGAGTATCTGCCGGTAAAGAAGGTACTCTATGGGTTCTTTTGAACTCACAAGGGTCCTCGAGATGACTTACAAACCGTTCCAGCCTGTTCCCGGGAACAATATCTGCAAGCAAAGCCCAATAAGCTCCTATTGTCTTTACCTTTGAAAGCTTATTTCCGGGATGCATATCAAAATAAAAACCGACATCATCATCCCACAGCTTTTCATTAATAAACCAGCACAATCTATCAATCTCTTCTTTAAAATCTTCGATTTCAGCTTCTCTGCCCAGAATCCCCGCCATCTCCACAAGAATTTTTCCCGAGAATACCATTTGAAGACACATATCAAGCCATACCATATGCCCATGGAAGAACTCATGGGAGTTACAATTTTTAAGCCTTGGCTGATTGTCCATACCGGCTCCCCAACCGGATGTCCAGTATGTACCATCAGGCCATGTCCTATATGCCCTCAGCCATCGGTGGTAAGCAACTAAAACGGGGAACACACGGCTTAATCTTTCTTTGTCACCGGTTATGCAATAGTATTCCCACTCCGACCATGGCATGACATTTGGACCGGTACTTGAAGGATCAAAACGATGAAATCGATCGGTACCGTCGGATTCGGCAATCTCCCTGCATATAAATCCATCAGGATGCTGTTTGGCATAAAAATTGTCCAGCGTACGCTGAAAATTAAATACACTCAATCCATACTTTCCGAACATTAACGCAAATACCGAATCCCACATAAACAGACAGTCATTAAAAGCAGTAGCGATATAGTTTGCAATGAAACCGTTCTCAGCTGTTGGTTTTTTCAGGTTTTTGAATGCCAGCTCCCAGGCCTTCCAATAACACAGTATTGCCTCATCGTGATCCTTCCAGAACGGCTGGGGAAGCATGCTCCTAACATCATCAAATGATGGTGGATCTGCTTCTTCCATTTGCATTTTAAAAAAGATATTTTCATCCACCATTGGATTTCTAACATATGTGTCGTAATAAAATCCCATACACCCTTCTCCCCTTTAGTTTTGTGTTCATCCCGCAGCTTGTATTTATAATATGAGTTTTTGTGGTAACAAGTCCCCTATATTACTTTTTCACATATCACCCTTTTGATCTCGCAACCCTGACAACACAACCATGATAGAAGTCCGGAAAATGAAGCTGGTCTCCATTCAAAGATACACTTCCCGGATTCTCACCACAAAACCAGTAAGCCTCGGCGTTTACGGCGCCATCTATCGTGATCGTCAAACCGGTAATGAGCTGGGGTTCAAGACCGTCGCGAAGAATGTAATCCCATCGATCCGATTTATTTCTTACGAATAACAGCGTATGGTTTTCCCCTTCCAATGCCAGTATCCAAACATCGGAACTGGAATAATCAGCGGTTTTAAACCTTTCCTGATCGACTTTTACACCCTCCAGAACATCTTTTAATGGTTTATAGTATTTCCACAGATTTTTTGCTTCCACATATTCTCCCCAGTGCCATATATGACCTGATCCTGCGGCACCGGCAAAAAACGCCGGATATGTAACATCGTGGAATATAAGCCCCTTATGATCACACAGATAGAAGCGGAAGGGTCCGGTATGCCTGTCATTAACAGCGCCTGTCTCCGTCAATATAACAGGCTTGTCTTCCCTGCGGCTTCTGACAACCGCATCAACTGAAAACAATACGGGATCTTCTGTGCTTATATCCCAGGGCGCACCCTGATCAAGATAACGATGAACCTGTTGAAATTCCATTTCTTCCATATCTCTGAAACTGTCCTGAACTTTTTGCTTCCACGTCTCATCAAAGCTTCCAAGGGAATTGGTTACCAGATTTCTGGGAGAACGCTTTTTAATCTCCGGAAGCATCCTTTTTGTCCATCCATAAACCGACTCAAAGCAGGCATCCCCGCAATCGATCTCGTTCCAGAGCTCCCAGGAAAAGACCACGGGATCATTCCAGTACCGGTTAATATACGGTTCAATATCCTTTAACCATATTTCGTTCCACCGGGGATCATTAAACCACCTTTCAATATCCGTCATTTCCTCACCGGTCTCGGGATCCCGCATCTTCCGGTAGAAAAATGAACTTGTATTTGTAAAGGTGCGGAAGTGTTCAAAACACATCTTTAATCTAATACCGTATTTCCGCGCAATTTCCACCACCTTGTCCAACCTGGCCATTGCCTTTAAATCGTGAACGCCGGGCGTTTCGGTCCTGATTTCGAAATATTTGGATGACAGCCAAAGCCTTGCATAGTTGCCACCATTTTCTGAAAGCTCCCGCATCCACCTTTCATATGTAAGACTTCCCGGTGTTGCTCTGTGATGTGAACGCTCAAAGTGGTCCCCTCCGGCTGGTAATGCATAATAATCACAGCTGACCAGATTTAATCCAATCGGAACATAGGGATCCCCATTTGAATATGCAAAATAACGGCTATCCTTTGGGCTCACTACTACATAGCCGGGATTGACGCTATCAACGCATTCAAATACTCCCCCGGCAACAGCTTTACCCTGGTAAAGGGCTTCCCAGTGGTACTCCCCTGCCATCAATGGAGTATATCTGGCCGCCAGCCTGATATCGCCTGTCTGTTCCACCGATTCATAACCATGATGATCATACTCGAACTTTACAGGCATGTCCTTGAACACCGGACCAGTTTCAGCCGTTCCGTCAGGAGCTATAT
>LFTM01000036.1 GCA_001513505.1 Clostridiales bacterium DTU092
ACTGTAATTTAAAAATTATACAAAGCTGTATGCCGTTTTACAAAAGCAGACTGCGCATTTAGCAGTTCAGGGTAAATAGTTCATATATTAATAATTCATAGTTATAGTTTATATATATAAGATATTTGATTTTGTGCATAGAGCATTGCTTCAGTTTGTCAGCTTAATATATTGGAAAATAACGTAATTAATGGAGTAATTTAAATATGCTGGGAGGGTATGTTATTGAAGGATGAAATACNNCAAATGATTTAGCCGTGCATTTTCATCTGGACAAAAGAATAATTCCTGCAGTTGATGGAGTCAGTTTTTCCATATCTAAAGGTGAGACTTTAGGCATAGTTGGAGAATCAGGATGCGGGAAAAGCGTAACCGCCCTTTCGATTATGAGATTATTGCCCAGCCCGCCGGCTAAAATAGCGGGAGGTGAGATCTGGTTTAAAGGTGAGAACCTCCTTAACAAAACTGATGAGGAGATGAGAAGGATTCGGGGCAATAACATATCGATGATATTTCAGGAGCCCATGACTTCCCTTAATCCCGTGTTTACCATTGGACATCAGATTGCAGAAGTTTTAATGCAACACAAGAATTTGTCCAAGAAAGAGGCTCTGTCAGAAGCCGTGGAAATGCTTGAACTGGTTAAAATCCCGCTTCCCGAAAAGAGGATAAAACAATATCCTCATCATTTAAGCGGTGGGATGCGACAAAGGGTTATGATTGCAATGGCTCTGGCATGTGATCCCGAACTGCTGATTGCTGATGAGCCTACTACAGCCCTTGATGTTACTATAGAGGCACAGATACTTGAACTGATCAATGAGCTGAAGGAAAAGCTGGGTTCCGCGGTTATAATGATAACCCACGACCTGGGCGTGGTGGCGGAGGTTGCTGATAAGGTTGCTGTCATGTATGCCGGCAGAATTGTTGAGAATGCTGATGTGCATATCATTTTCAACGATCCAAAACATCCTTATACAAAAGGTTTACTTGAAGCCATTCCTGATGTAGACATGGACAGGGGACAGAGGCTTAAAGAGATAAAAGGCCTGGTTCCGTCTCCTGATGAGATAAAAGAAGGCTGCAGATTTAAAACAAGGTGCGAGTATGCAAGGGGTAAATGTATGATTGAAGAGCCGCCTCTGATTCCGCACGGTTCCAGCCTTGTGCGGTGCTGGAATTATGGATGAGCTTTATGAGTGTTGAAACTGAAGGGGTTAGGCGTGCCAACATGTATAAAGAAGTCAAACTACAAGATGGAGGTATGGAAGTGACTGCAGAGATTTTAGCGGTTAATGGTTTGAAAAAACATTTCCCGTTTAAGAAAAACTGGTTTGGCAAAGGCATAGAATATGTGAAAGCCGTGGATGGCGTAGATTTGCATATAGATTATGGGGAAACACTGGGTCTGGTCGGTGAAAGCGGATGCGGCAAATCCACAACAGGGCGTACTATTATTCGGCTGCTGGATCCCACTGAGGGTCAGATATTTTTTGAAGGTGAGAACATAACCCATTTAGGCAAAAAACAACTCAGGCAGGTTTATAAACGTATGCAGCTTATTTTTCAGGATCCCTTTGCTTCGCTTAATCCCAGAAAAAAGGTGGGAAATGCTATAAGTGAAGTGTTGTACGTTCACGGTATGAAAGATCGTAACCAGCGAAGGGAAAAAACTGAAGAATTGTTTGAAATGGTGGGTCTGAGGAAGGAAGAAATAGACAAGTATCCCCATGAATTCAGCGGCGGACAGCGTCAGAGGGTAGTTATTGCACGAGCTCTTGCTGTCAATCCCAGATTGATAATATGTGACGAACCTGTATCAGCCCTTGACGTTTCCATACAGGCGCAGATTATAAATCTGCTGATGGAGCTTAAGGCCCGGTTAGGTCTGTCCTACCTGTTTATATCCCACGACCTGAGGGTGGTCAGGCATGTTAGCGACCGGGTAGCGGTAATGTATCTTGGCAAGATTGTTGAAACTGCTCCTACCGAAGAATTGTTTAAGGAGCCTGCTCATCCCTATTCCAAAGCTTTGCTTTCGGCTGTACCTGTGTTAAAGCCCGGGAGTAACAGAAGAAAGCTGGTGCTGGAGGGAGAGGTGCCCAGTCCGGTTAATCCGCCCTCAGGCTGCAGGTTTAACACCAGATGTAAATACGCTACCAGGAAGTGCAGAGAAGTTGAACCACCCGTAAAATGTATTGGTCAGCAGCATTTTGCAGCATGTCATCTGTACTGAAGACATTTATAGTCAATCAATTATCAAATTCCTTAAAATAGCTGAAAATTTTGTATAACAAAATTAACCATAGGGGGTAGATAAAGTGAAAAGTACTATAAGAAAAGCTATAGTGACAATACTGGTATGTATATTATTGATTACCACGGTAGCCGGATGTACCAAAAAGTCAGGTGCCGGAGCTTCCGGAAAAACTCTTATCATTGGCTTTGACCGGGATGGTGAGATTTTAGACACAATTAAAACCGCGTGGTATTCTGATGCTCTGATATACATACATGACAGACTTGTAAGCAGGGACTATAATTTCGGATATCAACCGGGATTGGCTGAAAAATGGGACGTTTCGGAGGACGGGCTTATCTGGACATTTTATCTGAGAAAGGGCGTAAAATTTCATGATGGTTCTGAATTAACTGCTGAGGATGTTAAGTGGACCTTTGATACTATAAAAGATCCCAATGTTGGTTCTCCTTTCAGAGCTGATATAGAGGCAATAAAAGAAGTGGAAGTTGTTGATGACTATACGGTTAAATTTATATTGAACTATCCATTCCCCAACCTGCTGTTTAATCTTTCAAATACCGCTGCCGGTATACACCCGGCCAATGCTTACGAGAAATACGGGGATGATTACGGCAAGAAGGTAGTGATAGGAACCGGTCCGTACAAGCTGGAGGAGTGGATACCTGGAGATAAAACGGTTCTTGTAAAAAACGAGGAATATAACTGGGGGCCCGAGTGGATGTCCAACAGAGGTCCTGCCCTTATCGATAAGATAATCATAAAGGTTGTGCCTGATGAGAATACAAGGATGATGGAGCTTGAAGTAGGAGACATTCATATTCTCAGAAATGTTCCCGAGACCTATGTGGAACAGCTGGAGAAAAATCCTGATATAACGGTGTATAAAGAGCCGGCCACCAAGCTTGGGTATCTGGCCTATGCCACTGACAAAGAACCGTTTACCGATGTAAGGGTTCGCAGAGCCATAAACCATGCATTGAATCCGGAGGAGATTATACAGTTTGTTTTCCGTGGACTTGGGGAAGTGGCATACGGTTATCTGCCCTTTACCCTTGAGGATGAGTACCTCGGGGAAAGCGAGGATTTAGCCTATAAGTACGATGTGGAAAAAGCAAAACAGCTTCTGGCTGAAGCCGGATATCCCGATGGGTTTAAAGCAACCCTTTCGGCAGATAACTCATCAAAGAGCAGTAAATTGGCTGAAATCATACAGAGACAGCTTAAAGAGGCGGGTATAGAAACGGAGATTCAGCTCTATGATTCTGCTGCTTATGCCGATATGCTGAAGGAAGGCAAGCAGGAGCTGTTTATAAGGGAGTATAGCTGGCCAAATGCCGATATACTGGACTGGTTCCTGTTGTCGGAGCGGTTCCCCTATCCAAATCATTCAAGGTGGGTTGATGAGAAAACCGATGAGCTTATCATGAGCGCAGCAAGAAGACCTACCTGGGAAGAAAGAGCCGAAGGTTATAAAGAGGTGCAGCGCTATCT
>LFTM01000090.1 GCA_001513505.1 Clostridiales bacterium DTU092
ATATTCTCAGAACCACCGGCATCTTCAACACTCCCGCGCTCATAGCCTGCCATTTCGCCAGCTGGTTAAATATTTCGTCACCGGCTCTTCCCATAAAATCAGCATACATAAGCTCAGCAACCACCCGGCCGCCTGACATTGCATACCCTACAGCTGAAGCAACGATAGCAGCTTCCGATATAGGAGCGTTAAAGAAACGATGATAGGGCAACGATTCGGTTAATCCTCTGTATACTGCAAAGGCTCCGCCCCAGTCCCGGTTATCTTCACCATAGGCAATCAGAGTAGGATCCACATAGAATTTATCCAATATGGCTTCAAATATGGCATCGCGAAGCTGATACGTCCTGACCTTGGAGACCGGTTTGCCATCCTGAATTCCAACACGAACCTTCCTTTTTATTTGTTGTACCCTGGGATTTTCTTCCTTAGGTATAAGTACGGTACATTCTCTGTCTTCCATCTTTTCTATTCTCTGGTTGGAAAACATTAAATCCGCAATGGCATCAGGATTGGAAACCAAATCCATCCTGGGCGATATATTTTCATCAACTGCCAGTTTATATGTCTCAAAAATCAACTCTTTGGTCTGTTGAAGTATTTTATCCAGTTCTTCCCTGCTGGCTATTCCTGCATCTATAAGTTGTTCCCTGTACGATACTAACGAATCCTGCTTTTCCCAGGCATCTATTTCATCCTTAGTCCTGTAGCTTGAAGCATCTGAAGGCGAATGCCCGGAGAATCTGTACGTAATTACATCCAACAGAACCGGCCCCTTGTTCTCCTTAAGCAGCTGTTTCTTTCTCTTAATTGCATCAATGACAGCCAGGGGATTAAAACCATCCACTCTTTCGGCATGCATCTGCTCCGGGTTGACACCTGCACCCACCCGGGCCAGCATCTGGAATCCCATGGTCTCACCACTGGTTTGACCTCCCATACCGTACTGATTATTAAAGAAATTAAATATGATGGGAAGCCCGCCTTTATACCCTTCCTCCCACAGGTATTTAAATTGGTCCATGGCTGCCATGTTCATTGCTTCCCATACCGGTCCACAACCCATTGATCCGTCTCCAATGTTGGCAATCACTATCCCCTTCCGTCTGTTGACTTTCTTAAACAGGGCAGCCCCCATAGCAATTCCGGCAGAGCCGCCAACTATGGCATTATTGGGATAGATTCCAAACGGCGTAAAAAATGCATGCATGGATCCACCCAACCCTTTATTGAAACCCGTTTCCTTGCCGAAAATTTCAGCCAGGGCTCCGTAGAGCAGAAATTCCATGGCCAGCTGTTTTACATCTCCATCATGAGTCTGCCTTCCTTCCACAGCTTTGAGTATCCTGCCTTCAAAAAAGTTCTCCATAATATCCATCAGTTCGCTATCCGGCATCTTCTGTATTGCAGAAAGCCCTTTGGCTATTATCTCTCCATGGCTTCTATGGGATCCGAATATGAAGTCGTCCTTATCAAGATGATAAGCCTGCCCTACCGCCGCTGCTTCCTGACCAATGGACAGATGTGCAGGTCCGGGATAATCGTATTGAACACCGTTATATTCACCGGTAGTTTTAACAAGCAGCAGCATATTCTCAAACTCTCTTATTATTGCCATATCCCTGTATATTCTTATGAGATCCTCTTTTGAGGAGTTGGCTTTTTCCTCTTCAATGGTTTTGTTGTACTGATTAACAGGTATATCCTTAAAAGGAATCCAACCGCTTTTTCGCACCTCGCTCGGATCAATAAACATCTGTTTAGGCATCGCTTTTCCCCTTTCTTCTATAATAAATCTTTATATTGGAAAATGCCTTCCCTGATGATTTCTGACACAGTTGGATGGGGGAATACCAGTTCTTTAATATCCCTAATCCGCATTTCAGTTTCAATCATAATGCATGCCCCATATATAATCTCGGATGAATAGTTCCCTATCATATGTACACCAATCAAGTTCCGGTATTTCTTATTGATTAGCAGTTTGCATATACCATCTCCCCCCTCGTTTTCAGCAACATACCTTCCGCTGTATCTCATAGGGAGTTTGACCACTTCAAACTCAATTCCTTTCTCCCGGGCGGTTTCTTCGGTCTCTCCTACACATGCTACTTCGGGATTGGTATATATAACTGACGGAACGGCATTATAACGCATAATATCCCGTCTGCCCAGCATATTGTTTACACAGACTTCGGCTTCCCTGTATGCCGTATGGGCTAACATGGATTTTCCATTCACATCACCGGCTGCATATACTTCGGGCACGTTTGTCTTCCCTCTTTCATCGGTTTTGATCGCACCATTCTCAACTTCTACACCGATGTTTTCCAAACCTATATTCTGGACCACCGGCCGTCTGCCAATGCTCATCAATACCTTGTCTGCCTCTATCTCTTCCAGTTTACCTGCAGACTCATAAACAACTGCCCCGTTTTTAATTTCAACCACTTTGGAATTGAGTCTGAACTCTACACCTTTCTTCTGATAGTTCTTAAGGAGTATATTCGAGATATCTCTGTCGGTATTACCGGCTATATGATCCAGCATTTCAATTATAGTAACCTTAGATCCGGCCGAGTTGAAGTATGACGCCATCTCCAGACCTATTATTCCTCCTCCCACCACAACAAGAGACCGGGGGATTTCGGATATGTCAAGTATCTCACGATTGGTAAGCACGTATCCGGCTTCCAAGCCTTCCGTGACACCCGGTATGGAAGGAATAACAGGAGCGGATCCGGTAGCAATCAAAAGTCTTTTTGCTGTATAGGTCTCATCATTTACCATTACAATATACCCGTCACTGCTTTTCCCATCTATGCGGGCGTATCCCTCTACTACATTAACATTACTGCGTTTTAGCTGGGCACGGATCCCCGATACAAGAACTTTAACCACCTTGTTCTTCCGTTTGATGACAGCGTTATGATCCAATTCAACCTTCTGAGCCGTTACACCATATTTTTCGCCATACCTGGCATAATCGAATATTTTCGCTGAATTCAGGAGGGTTTTTGAAGGAATGCATCCTTCGTTTAAACACACACCGCCCAAAGAATTTTTTTCAATTAGCAGCGTGTTAAACCCTGCCTGCCCCGCTCTTTCGGCTCCTATATACCCTGCCGGGCCGCCGCCTATAACAATAAGATCAAAAATCATGTTCTTTCACCTCTCGTTACGCTATTTGGACAGAAAAATGCTAAAATTCTCAAGACTGGTTTTCAGCTCCTGCAAAAATCTGGCTGCAGGTGCTCCGTCAACTGCTCTGTGATCAAAGGTTAAAGATAATCCCATGGCAGGGTATGCTGTCAACTGACCATCAATTTGTCTGACACGCTGTACAATGGTATTTACGCCCAGTATTCCTGTCTGTGGCGGATTGAGTATAGGTGTGAAGGACTCAACTCCAAGGGTTCCCAGATTTGTAACCGTAAATGTCCCGCCTTTCAGGTAATCGGGATTTATGCTGCCTTTCCTGCAGGCCTCGATCAGCTCCTTGGCCTCCCTTGATATTTCACTTAGGGATTTAGTATCCGCAGAATAAATGGTTGGAACCATAAGCCCTCTTTCGGTATCAACGGCAACACCCAGATGAACGTGATTGAAAAGAAGCATACTATCATCCAGAATATGTGCGTTTAAGGCTTTATGGTTAAGAAGTGTCCTGGATACAGCGTATAGAATAATATCTGTAATGGTTATATTCTCAAGCCCGAGATGTGCTCCCTGTTCTTTTATTTTCCGTCTGAATTCAAGAATTTCAGTGGCATCTAAAGAGGTATGTATAGTAAGCTGAGCCGAATTGGCCAGAGATTCCTGCATTGTTTGTGCAATAACCTTTCTTATGTTTGAAAGCTTAATTTCCTCATAATCGGTTTCCATAAACTCAGCCTGGATATCCTGTTCAACCGGCTCAGAGCGCATACCGGGACTGCTCATATCTTCCACATCTGAAGTAGTTATCCTGCCTCCTATACCCGTTCCCAAAGCCGTCTCCCTATTGTCTAGTTTTTGGTATTCCGCTTTGGCAGAAGGTGTTACAACCGGACCGGTATCCATAAGCAGCCTTATGTCTCTCTCGATAATCCTGCCCTGAGGTCCGGTAGGGATAGCAAATCTGTAATCTACCCCGGCCTTATCTGCAAGATTGCGTGCCCGGGGGCTGATTTTAATTTCGTCGCTTCGGACCGGACTTGCGGCTTTGACGGTATCAGTTTCTTGTGTCATCTCCATTTTTTCGATCTTATTGGCTGTTACGTCTTGAATACCGGTCTCTGGCTCTTCCTCAACCTGAGATACAATGTCTGAAATATCCTCATCTTCCTGGCCTATAATACAAACTGTCGAAAGAACCGGTACATCGTCTCCAACATCGTAATAAACTTCCAGCAGTATTCCTTCCGCTTTTGCCTCTTCGTCAAAGGCAGCCTTGTCAGTTTCGTATGAAAACAAAATATCTCCGATTTTAACCGTATCCCCTTTATTCTTGTGCCATTTGGTTATAACACAGCTTTCTACAGTCTGCCCTTGTTTTGGCATAATTACCGGTACCGCCACCTTTACCACTCCCTATTCAATTTCAAATGTTATAAATTTGTTATAATTAACACTTATTTATCAATTATTTGTTAAATTTGATGTTCTCAATGTTAATTTATGGCTCTTTTTTAACATTTTAACTTTCATTACCATTCTAGCAAATGGGTATACCCTTGTCAACAATCCAAATTACTATTAAATTGCTGACACATATGGAAATCAATGGTTGGTCCGGTTGATAAAAGATAATATAAAATGTATAATATCCTTAAACTGTTGTAAACTTAATGTTAATTATCGAAAGGGGTAGATGGCCTATGCCGTGTCAATGCCAACGCCTGAAAGATCAGATTGCCATTGTAACAGGTGCCGGCCAGGGATTAGGAGAAGCTCTGGCAAAACGTTTAAACGATGAAGGCGCCAGGGTTGTAGTGGCCGATATCAACTTTGAATCGGCCAGGAAAGTTGCTGAAAACCTTGATAACGCCTTAGCCATAAAATTGGATGTAACCGATTATGAGCAGTGCGAGGAAATGGTGGAAATAACTCTGGAGAAATACGGAAAAATCGATCTTCTGGTATGTAATGCCGGTATTCTGATTGCCAAAGCTATCGATGAATTTTCCGTTGACGAATGGAAAAAAGTTATAGACGTAAACCTGATTGGATACTTTAACTGTGCCAAGGCAGTTGTTCCCGCTATGATAAAACAAGGAAAAGGTAACATAATTCAAATAAACAGCAAATCTGGAAAAAAGGGTTCCTTTAAAAATTCAGCCTATGCCACCAGCAAATTCGGAGGCATTGGATTGACCCAAAGTCTTGCCTTAGAGCTGGCCCGGCACAACATAAGGGTTAATGCTATATGTCCCGGCAATCTTTTGGACTCACCATTATGGGTAAACAGCTTATATGAACAATACGCCCGTAATCAGGGAATTACAAAAGAAGAAGTCAGACAAAAATATTTAAACCAGGTTCCATTAGGAAGAGGATGTACATACGAGGATGTAGCAAATGTACTGGTATTTCTGGCTTCTGATGAATCAAGCTATATGACGGGACAGGCAATCAATGTAACGGGTGGTCAGGAAATGCGATAATTTATAAAACAATATGGCCGGTATTAGTTCCGGCCATATTAATTTCATCTCAAATATATTCAATTAACCTATTGGTTTGGCATTGGCAAGCAAATACCTCTCTGCCTCTGCGCACCACAGCCCATTATTAGCCTCAACAATTTCAGCCAGTTTGGCAAACATCGGATCATTTTTACCTAATTCCTTAAAATCGGCAATCGGCGTAAGATCTAATTCAATGTTTGTATATATGAGCTTCTTGCCACCGGGAATTTTGGGCAGATTCAATGTTGTATCCACCACACTGTTAAGGCCGCCGATATGGGTAATCATAGAGGCTGGGTTTATACGGCCCTTTTCCATCATTTGAAGAGCCTCTTTCATATCATCCGTGTTACCACCACTGGTACCCACAAGATGGGTGGATGCATAATGAACATTATAAAAATTGATCCTGGCCGAAAAATTAGGATCTGTGGGACCGGCAAAGAAGTTGAGACAGCCGTCCCTGCCCAGTATACGGTCCCCAATTTCAACCACGGATTGAACAGGCGCATATACAAACACATCGTCATATCCTTTACCATCTGTAAACGAAAGAAGATAATCTTCAATATTATCCATTCCGGCAGTATTAATATATTTCAGCGTAACACCGTTTCGTTTAGCCTCTTCTTCCGTTAATATCTCACTAGCTCTTTGCAATCGAGCCTGATCAATATCGGTCACCACCAGCAACCTGGGTTTTCTGTCTCCATGTACTGCATAATCAATAGCTCCCAGACCCATTGGTCCGGCTCCTGCCAGTATTGCCATGTTACCACCGTCTACAATGCCCATTTCATGTACATAACTGCCGGGCTTTGTGTGGTAGTTGGCATGGAAGGCTCCGATTATACATGACATGGGCTCGGCAAGTGAACCATAGAAAAATGCGTCCCCGCTATAGTCCAGCAGACAATCCATCTCCATCACTTCATTCGGGATAATTATATGAGTTGCGCTGCCTCCGATATAAGGGTAGGAATACCCGGGCGAATCCAGCCTTCCTTTATAGTTTATCGCAGGTTGTATTGAAAATTTTTGTCCTGGTTTGAATTTGTGTCTCCATTTTGCCCCGACTTCCAAAATAATGCCGCAAAACTCATGCCCGATAATAACCGGGTTGACATCAACATCATCAGGAACACGCTTGTGATCCTTCCCCTGAATAGCAGCCTTGTATGACGACATACATATACTGTCTGATATAATCCGGGCCAGTATCTCATCTTCCTCTATCGGGGGCAGTTCAAACTCCTCAAGCCGTAGATCATTTTTGCCATATAAACGCACAGCCTTAGTTTTCATAATTCTCAGCCTCCTGTAAATGTCTTATTTATATCTTAAGCCCCAGCAGCTTACTGTTTCTTACGCTTTTGCTCCTGATAGTCTCATCCCGTATGTATCCATCATCACCGCAGATATTCTATGATGGTGCAAGTAAACTACAAGTCCTGCCGGACAGAATATTCATAGTTGTATCATTTTCAGTGTATGATAATCCCCAGTTCCCGGGCAGCCTGCTCTATGCTTTCCGGCAACTGTTTATCGGTAATTAATATATGAACATCACTCAGCGTGGCAAAAGTAAATGGCATATTCTTATCTATTTTGCTCACATCCATCAATAGGATTACTTTTCTGGCTTTCCTTACAACCGCCCGTTTAAGCTCGCATTCATTATAATCACCGCA
>LFTM01000156.1 GCA_001513505.1 Clostridiales bacterium DTU092
TCCTTTATAGGGGTGGATGGCCACACGCAGCAGCTGATAAGGGGAATTTTCCACGGTGTGTATTCCGTATATCCATGAATAGATTTTTTCCCATAGTATAAAAACGGGTATTAATAACCTTTTTATCATTACTGGTCTCCTTTCATGTCTTCAAGGGTTACAAATTTGTAACCCTTTTCTTTTAAATTATTTATTATTAAAGGAAGTGCTTCCAATGTGTTTGCCGGTGCACTGGGTGCTCCGCCGCTGTCATGCAGTACTACTATGGATCCCGCTTTAGCTTGCGATATTACGGTATTGTAGATATGCTGCGGTTTGGTTTTGCTTTCCCAGTCCTGAGCTTCAATAGACCAGTAGGCTGTAGCAAGACCCATTTTTTGAGCGGCTATTAAAGTAAACATGTTAAACATACCCCAGGGTGGACGATACCAGNNTGACGATGGGAAAATGAATGGCATCCTATAACATGTCCTTCCGAATGGATTCTGCGAAGTATGTCAGGATAGCGTTGGGCATTTTTGCCTACGACAAAGAAGGTGGCTTTAACATCATGTTCTTTTAATATATCCAGCAGTTTTGGAGTATACTCGGGATTTGGTCCGTCGTCAAAGGTAAGAGCAATGTACGGGCTTTTTTTATTTCCAGTGCGAACAACGGCTCTGGAATGATTTCGTGCCCAGTAATTGGGTATGACACAATACAGCATAAACAATGCAAATATGATGCTTATTACAATCAGCAGTTGCTCCCACATAGCTCTTTTCATTCCTCTCCAGTGTATCATTTATTGCTATGACACAGTATATATCTTGGCCTGATTTCTGCTTTTTCTGTAATCCTCAGCCATTTGGATTATAATATTGGCAGCATCTCTGGCGGCGAAAGGTCTGGCAATGCTGTCCATAGATTTTCTCATGCCATTTAGTATGGAGGGATCATTAACACATCTTACAATGGTGTCAATAACCTGCTCCTTGCTTCTTGCCTGAATGGCTGCTTTGTGTTTGAGCAGATAACGAACGTTGTTTCTCTCATGACCCGGCAAAGGTTTGTATATAAGCATAGGCAGTTTTTTGGCAAGGGCTTCAAATACCGTTACTCCTCCGGCTTTTGTCAGCAGAAGGTCTGATATCTCCATAAGCTGGGCTATATCGTCTACAAATCCCAACACCCTGAGTGGTATCTTTGAAGACCTGGAGATTGTTTCAAGTTTCCTGGCCAAAGTATAATTTGTTCCTGTTACCGCCAGGATCTGCATGGGGAGATCCTGGTGTAAAAGTTCATTGAATATGCTTTCTATCCCGGTTAACAGGCCGCAGCCCCCACCCATGATCATCAGGGTAAAGAGATCCGGACTGATGTCATAATCCTCCCATATGGACGGATTATGACATGTAACAGAGAATTCCGGTCGCAGGGGAATACCAGTTACATGAAGTTTACTGGCAGGCACGCCTTTTCGCCTTAAGTGTCTGGCCACTACATCAGCTGCCAGTATATATGCATCCACAAAAGGGTGGAGCCACTGATTGTGGAATGCAACATCTGTAATAACAGTTACAAGCGGTATGTCAATGTAGCCACATGACTTTAAGTATGATACCATTCCTGCCGGATTGGGAAAGGTACAGACTATTACATCGGGATTTAGGTTATAAATGGTTTCCAGCAGCTTTTCGCTCCCTACGCGATTCAATATCTGTCTCAATTTGGAATTAGGGTTCAATTGACTGGTAGCCTGGTAGTACCATTTGTATCCCTTGGCAAAATGCTTAATAACCTGTTTATAACTGAACAGGAGTGCATTTTTTAAATACGGATTGGTACAATTTAAAAAATCGCATATTTCTACATTCCAGGCAGGGCGCTGCTGCCTTATCATCAAAGCCAGGGCATTGGAGACCTGATAATGCCCGGCGCCATAGCTGGCCGAGATGATCAGAACGTTGCATTTTTCATTACCGGATAAGCCCATGCTTTCACTCCCCCCGTGCCATACGAACAAGCTGTCAAAAAATTTTTCTGGAGGACAAACCTCCCCCTCTAGATTAAACCGCCATTTAACCCACCTTGGATAGATGAGTTTTCCGGCGGTTTTTAGTAAAGCTTTAGAATAAATTTGCTTTTTGTTGAACTCCAAGCGGTTAAGGAAATTCAAAGGAATAGGGCTTTTGCATATTCCACCGTGTAGGAAGGGGATATGCAAAAGCCACTTATAATCAAACCGGTTTATCGAACTATTCCAATGCGCGGAAAACGCGGAATGAATGCGGTTTGATCGTCAATGAAAAACGGTTTTTGTTATCATCCTGAGCTTTGTCTGTGCTGGATAATACCTCGTCTGAGAGCAGATCTTTTAATTGTGTAAAGCGGGAATCCAGCACTAGCCCGATGTCTGCGCTTTCGTCCAGGAAGGAATGGACAATAAAGGTGTCGTTATCATAAACGAATAACGCTATCTTTGCCGGGGCATCCAGGTATACATAGATATCTTTTGCCACTGTTTTTCTGATACGGGTGAGTACCTCAGCGGGCAGATAGTACAGGTCGTTAAAGTTGTCAGGAATGGTCAGCACATATAAAGTACTATTGCCGTATGATGCCGAATGCAGCAAAGGTGTTCCGGTGGTACCACCCAGGCAGCTTATCTCTTCCCAGGAATCGTTGGTCAGATACTGGATGAAGGGCACTAAAATGGGTTTTTCAGATGAATAAACGTTGCCCCATCCCATCAGGAAATCCTGGGTTACCTGTTTGCGCTGGGTGTATTCCATTTCAACAATATCCCGAATTCCTTTATCCTGGAGTGCACGCAGTAATCCGGAAGTGATAATTACCGTCTTGCCATCCATCAGCTGACCTTTGATCTTTTCCACGATATCAGGATCAAACTTGGCTGATTCGGTTAACAGGATGGTTTGTGCATCAGCCGGGAACTCAGGTTCAAGATCAATTGGAATTCCAAGCATCCCTAAATAGTTATGCAGAAAATCCTCGCCGGTTGAATGGTAGGGTCTGTAAGATTTAATGCCTATAGGATTGCCGAGGTGTTCCAGAAATTGATCAACCAGTTCCAGAGCTGCACCTGCTGCTAAGGTCATGTTGGTATCCGCAGGCAAGCTTCCATCTGCCTGACGAACTTTTGCGGTGACAGCATCAAAATCGAAACTGGTACCCTGACCCTGCCATGGGGCACGGTGTTCTTCCCTGACAGGCATCTGCAGTGAATAATAGTCAAACAATGTGATTTCAGGAGCTTTTGCAAACATCGTCAGCCATAGCTGTTCGGCGTAGCGATCCAGATAGCGTGAACCAAAGGGATCTACCCAGCCGCCCATGTTGCCACCGGGTTTGATATTTTCGAAGTAACGGAATATTAAGTAGCTTTCATACTGCTGCAGATGCTGGTTACTTATCACAGGATCCCGGGTTTCCGTACCGGTATATATGCCATCATATATAGGAGGCTGATCTTTCAGGTTGAATCCCAGTCCCTGAAAATGTTCGTACCAGTTTGGATATTTTATTATCACTTTGACGTTGGGGTTAGTTTCCCGGGCAGGTGTAAGTACCAGTTCTCTGCTGGCCTGGGTCATTTGTTCCAGACGGAATTGTGTCCAGCTCTTGTCCCCTTTAGCTTCAATACACAATGGACACTTGCAGTTGGTGAAGAAGAAGTCATCAAACAGGATTTCATCGAATAAACGAGCGGTGAAGATTACAAGGTCCTTGAGTTTTTGACGATGTTCCGGGTTTGAATAGCAATATGTTTTGAAACGATCTCTTTCATCAATGGTAACGGTTATACCTGCTGCCGTTTCTATGCCGCATTCTTTGAAATAATCACATACTGCGCGTAAAGTGGTCTCGCTGGGGATTACCAAATCCCGATGCGTCTCAATATATGCCTTTCCAATTTTTACATTGCGTCTGAACTGATCGAAACGTTCTTTGAATGGAGTGATGTCATCTTTTAGAGGGGCCAAATCTAAAGCACGTATGTAAACTGCAGCCCGAAAATTTTTATATCTTGCGTTACCCATAGTTATTCCCCCTTTATTGCATATATTATATATTGTTATATAATATTATATTATTTGACGAAAGTATAAATCAAGCATGGTGTTGCCTGCTGAAATGATAATTTGCCTGATTTAATAATACCATATAATTGACACAAAATAAACAATTTTAAATTATAGGGGTTTAAATTGCAAGTTTAATTGCCTTACAAAATCTTACAGAACCCTGTTTTAAGCGACCAC
>LFTM01000211.1 GCA_001513505.1 Clostridiales bacterium DTU092
CCCGTATAAATAGCTTGTTGAGCGATGGTTATTACCTCTCGTTGACTCATGGAAGACCTCCTTATTACCGGAAACCGGAAACCAGATTTTTTATAACCAGGTCCCATCCATCTACAATAATAAAAAGTAATATTTTCATAGGCAGCGAAATCATCACAGGGGGCAGCATCATCATACCCATGGACATCAATGTGCTGGCTACAACCATATCTATTACAATAAATGGAATATATATCAAAAAGCCTATTTGGAACGCGGTCTTAAGCTCACTTGTTATAAACGCAGGAATAAGTATATGAGTCGGGACATCCTCGGGAGTTTCAACCTTGTCCTGTCCTGATAGCTCAAAAAATAACAACAGGTCCTTGTTTCTGGTGTTTTTTAACATAAATGCCCTGATTGGTTCCATTGCCCGATCAACGGCTTCTTCCTGCTGGATTTCCCCGTCCAAATACGGTTGAATAGCCTCTTGATTGATTTGCGATGCAACAGGAGACATAACAAAAAAAGTTAAAAACAGGGCTAACCCAATCAGCACCTGGTTTGGGGGTGTCTGCTGAGTACCCAAAGCGTTTCTGACAAAAGCCAGCACAATGATAATACGGGTAAATGCCGTCATCATAATTAAGATGGAAGGTGCCAGTGCCAGCACTGTCAGAATTCCCAGTATTTCCAAACTATCAACCATATCCTCAGGAGTCTGGGCAGCTTCAACATCAAGCCGGGGAATAGGAATAGATGGTTGAGCAAAAACTACACAACAATCAAGAAAAACAAGCATTAATATACATACAAACAATAAGGCCTTTATAAATACGGTCAGTATTTTTTTATTCATGCCCATCCGTCCTATCTGCGAACCATCTGTTTATGTATTTGTCCAATATATTGGAAAAATATAAATCATCTTTTTTACGCTCCAATGGAACCAGATCCTCCTGGCTTATCTGACCAATTAATTCTATATTACGGTTGGATACACCAATAACATAATAGTTTTTGCCAACCTGTACCAGACAGATCCATTTATCCTTCCCCAAAATAATTCTGTCAATGATCTTAATGAACTGCCCATATCCGTATCTGGCGTACCTTGCCCCAATAATGCGGGTGGTTATATAGGCTAAAATCAAAACGCCTATAAAGCTTATCATAATAGCTATAACTTTAATAAGCTCTTTCATGACATCGATCATCCAATAACCTTTTTAACTGCTTCAATAACCCTGTCAGACTGGAAGGGTTTTACAACAAAATCCTTTGCCCCTGCCTGAATCGATTCGATTACCATGGCTTGTTGACCCATGGCCGAACACATGACTATGTTAGCATCAGGATTGATTTTCTTAATTTCCTTAACTGCTTGTATTCCATCCATTTCAGGCATGGTAATATCCATAATAACAAGATCGGGTTGGATTTCCTTATATTTTTCAACCGCCTTTACGCCATTTTCTGCCTCACCTGCGACAATATAACCATTTTTTGTTAGTATATCTTTTATCATCATACGCATAAATGCAGCATCGTCTACAATTAAAATCTTTTTTGACATATCGCTTTATCCTCCCCTAGATTGTTTTTTATTTAAGGTTTGAAATCCTCTTATCAGGACTTATAATGTCGGTTATTCTTACTCCAAAGCTGTCATCAATTACTACTACCTCACCTTTTGCAATTATCTTTCCGTTAACCAGTATGTCTACAGGTTCCCCTGCCATTCTGTCCAGTTCAATCACCGAACCGGAGCCCAAGGCAAGTATCTCTTTAATCAATTTTCTTGTCCGGCCCAGTTCAACGGAAACCTGGAGTGGAACATCCAATATAATATCAATATTGCTTCTCTCATCTTTTGCAGGCCTTTCTTCCAATGGCTGAAAGGAAACCGGCCGTACATCCACAGGTTTTGCTTTTGGTTCACTGACTGGAGCTGATTCCAACCGTTGTTCTATGCCGGATTCTGGAACGGAAAGTGTCTCGTATTGCTGTTGTGGTGGTTCATC
>LFTM01000149.1:0-327 GCA_001513505.1 Clostridiales bacterium DTU092
TTTGACATTGGGCATGGTGATACGCTGACAGATCCCCTTCATTGGGATGACGAGCCTTTTGAAGTAATCGTCTCCAATCCGCCTTATTCAATTAAGTGGGCGGGAGACAGTGATCCACTTTTAATAAACGATCCACGTTTTTCACCGGCAGGGGTACTTGCCCCAAAATCTAAAGCCGATATGGCATTTATCATGCACTGCCTGTCCTGGCTTGCTTCTAATGGTACTGCGGCGATTGTTTGCTTTCCGGGAGTACTTTACCGCAGCGGTGCGGAGAAGAAAATCAGAAAGTATCTTATAGATAATAACTTTATTGATTGTATCATT
>LFTM01000149.1:351-1138 GCA_001513505.1 Clostridiales bacterium DTU092
TCTCGTGAGTTCATAAAGGTAGGCAACAAGAACAAATTGACCGATAATAACATAGCTAAAATAGTTGCTGTGTATGAAGCACGTAAAGACGAAGATCATTTTGCCCGACTTGTGGCAAATGAGGAGATTGCCGAACAAGATTATAACCTATCTGTGTCTGTTTATGTGGAACCAGAGGATACACGTGAAGTTATAGATATAGTTGAACTAAATGCTGAAATTAAGGAAATTGTAGCTCGTGCTAATGTATTACGTAAAGAAATTGACGCCATCATTGCGGAAATTGAGGTGGGCAAATGAGTAAGTTAGATGAATTGATTGCTGAACTTTGTCCAGATGGAGTGGAGTACATTAAATTAGGTAGTATTTGCAATTTAATTACAACTGGGAAACTAAACGCAAATGCTATGGTTGAAAACGGAAAATATCCCTTTTTTACTTGCGATGCTAATCCGTATAGAATAAACGAATATGCTTTTGATACAACTGCAATTATTATTTCAGGGAATGGAAGTCAAGTAGGACATATAAATTTTTATCAGGGTAAGTTTAATGCCTATCAGAGAACTTATGTTTTATCAGAGTTTAATAATATTGATGTAAAATATTTACTACACTACTTAAAAGGCAATCTAAAGAACTACATAATTCTTCACTCGAAAAAGGGCTCTGTGCCATATATCACTATGCCAATGTTAAAAAATTTTAGTGTTCCTATCCCCCCTCTGCCTGTGCAGCAGGAAATTGTCCGTATTCTGGACAATTTCACAGAGCTTACAGCAGAGCT
>LFTM01000314.1 GCA_001513505.1 Clostridiales bacterium DTU092
CGACTGGAAGTACCTGAAAGAGAACTACAAGAAGTGGCGTGAATCAGGGGCATGGATCCAGGCGAATTTCTGGTTTGGCTTTGATGTTACTCATTCGTGGTTTGTTGGGACGGAACGGCTTCTTTTAGCTTTGGTAGAGGAGCCCGAATGGTGTGTGGACATGTTCAACCATTTTCTGGACATGTGTATTGCCCATTTCGAGATGATTATTGACGCTGGCTATGAATTTGATTGTATAACCTGGCCCGATGATATGGGTTATAAGCAAAACCAGTTTTTTTCCCGGAAAATGTATCGGGAACTGCTGTTACCCGTTCAGAAGCGGGCAATTGAGTGGGCCCATTCCAGGGGTGTGAAGGCTCATCTGCATTCCTGTGGAGATATCCGGCCTTTTGTACCTGATTTGGTGGATGCCGGACTGGATGCGTTGAATCCGTTGGAGGTCAAGGCAGGAATGGATCCAATAGAATTGAAGCAAAAGTATGGGGACAGGTTGGTGTTACACGGTGGTTTAAATGCCGTATTGTGGAATGATCCCGAGGCCGTTGAAGAGGAGATGAGACGATTAATTCCCGTTATGAAAGAGAACGGTGGGTACATATTTAGCTCGGATCATTCAATACCTAATTCGGTGAGCTTTGAAACTATGAAACGTATAATAAAGCTTGCCAAGGAATTAGGCGCAT
Organism: Clostridiales bacterium DTU092; assembly: GCA_001513505.1. Taxonomy (GTDB): domain Bacteria; phylum Bacillota; class Clostridia; order Caldicoprobacterales; family Caldicoprobacteraceae; genus DTU074. The sequence continues at coordinate 687 of LFTM01000314.1, forward strand.
ATTAACGGTTTTTTAAAAAACATAAAACTATATATTTGTTTGAAAGACAATAATATAGATTTGAAGGAGCATGAGGGGGTATTAATCCCCCTTAATTTATGGAAATAAGAATGCTGCTGGTCTGATTTATGGAGACATAACAAAACATCAAATAAATTCGGACAGGAGGAAGCAGATATGCGCAAAGTTATTGAAAAGGGTAATGTAGTCCGAACCATGTGGCCAGGGATGAAGTCGCTCGAAGATGATAAATATGTAAACCTGTACTTGGGGAACGGTAGATTTGGAGGATGTTTTGATGCCTGGGGCCTGATGAATCGTAAATATACTAACTGGTGTCAGGATGAGGTAATGGCAAATACCGTACTTATGCATGTCGATCATTATTCAAGAGGCTCTTATGGTTTAGATTACCATCTTCCTGTAGTCAGGCTTGCATGGCTGGATGAGTGCCCTGAAGTTATAGATAACTATCGGCAAGAGTTAAATATATATGATGGAAGGCTTGAGACCAGCTACCTGATCCCGGGGGCTTATATTAAAATGACTTCTTATTTCAATCCGTATAACAGGGATATCTTTGCTATGGAGTTAGAATATGAAACATGTCAGGATGGTACTATGCCGGCTATCATCCTGCTCCCTGAGACCAAGGTGTGGACGCAGTACGGAAACCTCTTTACGGGAGAATTTGATTGTGTTAAGTTTGACAGGCAGGAAAATTATTGGACGGGAAGGATTCGTATAGGAACTGCTGATTCATATATCTGTTATAAAGTATTGTCAGATCAGGGAATAGTTCGCATGGCTCAGCAAACAGAGGGAATATCGGTAAGCTTTGAAGGTAATAAAGGCTGTCACCTATTTCTCATTGGAGTGGCAGGTTTACAGAGGAAGCAGGAACTATTAGATGCAGTTGAAAGTATAGTGGATGCTAAAGTTTATTCCCGGGGGAGCACTCAGGCCTGGCATAAGCGTTGGGGCAGTTCCTGGATTGACATTCCCGATAATGACTACCAGGCTTTATGGTGCCGTTCTCTGTACTATGTGCTGTGCAGCAACTCTCCTGATGTAGCAGCTCCCAGTCCACCCCATGGATGGGCCGGTAACGCATGGAATTTTCATTTTCCTCAGGACTTCTCTTATATTGCCCCTGCTTTGTTGAGACTGGGACATTGGGATATTGTCAAGGCAAAGGTTGAGTTTTACAGGAACATGTTAGATGATACCATAAGGAATACAAAGAGAATTTACGGTGTCGAAGGGGCGATGTGGCCCTGGGAATTTCCTATGGGACCGGGTTTTGAACTGTTTAAAGAGAGCTTTAAGGATATTCACCCGGAAGAAATTTGTGAATACCAGTCCGATGGGAGTATTAGATATGCAGCACCTAACTGGTGTCAATTCGAGATTCATAATGCAGCTTACCCGGCAAGGATGGCTTATGAAACTGCCCAGTATTTAAATGATGATAAATGGACCCGGGAGGTAGCATGGCCAATCATAAAAGAATCCACCAGGTTTTACGCATCCATATTGCATAAGGAATCCGATGGAACCTGGGGCATATATATAAAGCCTTCTATGGGACAGGATGAAGCCGGGGGGCGTAATGAAAAGAATTACCTGTGCGCCTTGTTCAGTGCAAAGTACTGTTTAAAGAAAGCTTTGGAAATGGCTGAGAGGTTAGGATATCACAGTGAGGAAACCATTACCTGGCGGCGTATATTGGATGAAGGACTGGCGTTTAAACGGTTATTCAGCAAAAAATATGAGATGTATTATACCTGTGAGTCTTTAGTTAGACATGAGCCTGAAATGAGGCAAAAACACCCGGTTCAATTAAACCCGCTGACTTTTCTGCCTTTGGAAGAACTTGAACCGCAGACACTGAAGGCATATGAAGAAAGATATGAGCTTTGCCCGAGTGTGAAAAGAGGTTTTGTCCCGGGCTGGACGCTGGGTGCCTATTGGCTGGCGGCCTCCCATATGAGGGATGGAGCGGCTCTGCTGCATGAGTTATCACAAATACTTCCAAAAAACTACGCCGATGAGGATATGATTCAGATATATGAAAGCTCTGGTCTGTACTGGGCTCAGTATTATGTAACCACTCACGGTTTATTTCTTCAGGCTCTGAATGATGCCATAGTTAGCGACTATTGGGGAGAAGTGGAAGTGGGTGCAGCCTGTCCCGAACAATGGAGGAAAGTTCGGTTTAACAACCTTTATACAAAGGACGGCAAGGTGTGGTCAGGAGAGAAAGTGAACAATCAATGGACTGTATCTTCATAAAACACTTGTTTGTCAGGACGCGTCTTATTAGTTTGAAGTGTATAACAGAGCTCATATTTAGCTTTACTTAATACCGGTTTTCTGATATTATTTAATATGGTTTTTATAATCATTTTGCATAAAATAAATATCTCAAATATTTTTTAGCGATATACAGTATAGCCCACTTTTCTCGTATAGTTTTACTTGACTCTAATCATATACTTTTTTGATCATTGCGCTGTTAACAGGGATCATAATTATAAGGAGGCTTATCATGCGAAAAATTACCGGTGCGACTGCTCATATCAATCTGAACTTTGATTTGATGCGTAAGGCGGGTATAAATGCGCTTCGCTATGGATTTGGTTTTCCCTTTGAGGAGGACGGAAAGACACCGGGCAAACGTTTTATGGATGCTGTGGATGGAGCGGTTAAGCTGCGCAAACAGGGCTTTCAGCTCCTGGGTTCCACGTTTGGTCCTGGTTCATATCGTTATGATCCTGAAAAGAAACGTACAACATGGGTTTCATCTATTCCGGAGTCAATAGGTGGATATGATTCCGACGAGTTTTATATAGTAGCAGAAGCGGCAGGTGAGTTCTTGGGCCGGGAATGTGCGGAGCTTTGTGAATACTGGCAGGTGGCCAATGAACCCGATATTGACATTTTCAAAGGGGACAGGACGGATGAGCAAAGTGTACGTTTCCTCATATCAGTTG
>LFTM01000312.1:0-9386 GCA_001513505.1 Clostridiales bacterium DTU092
AACGGCAACAGCCCCTTCCTTTTCAGCAATCTCTACAAGGCGTTTTGCTATCACAGGACGGGCAAAAGATGTTCCCAACAGGTATTTTCCTTCATATATAGCGCCGGCTTTTAATACCGGAAAAACAAAATCTTCAACAAATTCCTTTTTAAGATCTTCAATATAAATCTTACTGGCTCCGCTTTTGATTGCTTTTTCTTTAAGCGGTTCCAGCTCTTCTCCTTGACCTACATCGGCCGCCATAGCAATTACTTCATAATCAAAATTTTCTTTAAGCCAGGGAATTATTATGGAAGTGTCCAGACCACCCGAGTAAGCAAGTACTACTTTTTGTTTTTCAGACATAATATTCAACCTCCGCTATACATAATATATTATAATTATACATCAATATGTATAAAAATACAACCGTCATTTGTTAAGTTTGTTGACAGAATGATAAAAAAATCATAATATTACTATAGCGCACCTGACAAGCTGTGGCAATAGTAAACAAAAACCGGATGAAAATAAAAGTTGTTTAAAATCTGATATAATAAAGGTGAAATAAAATGATTGTACTGGGGATTGATCCCGGGATGGCCATTCTTGGATACGGGGTGGTTGAGCAGACCGGAAATTCTTTAAAGGTTATTGACTATGGGGTTGTAAATACCCCATCCGGTATGAATACATCCCAACGCCTGACCGTTATTTTTGAAGCGGTGGGGGAGCTTATTGAGAAATATTCTCCGGAAACAGTAGCGGTGGAAGAGCTGTTTTTTAATAAAAACGTTAAAACCGCGCTAACTATAGGACATGCCAGAGGAGTTGCGATACTGGCAGCAGCGATAAAAGATATAGAAGTGTATGAATATACTCCATTACAGGTTAAACAGGCTGTAGTAGGATACGGCAGGGCATCAAAACAACAGGTTCAACAAATGGTGCGAATGCTATTGAATCTGAAAGAAATACCAAAACCTGATGATGCAGCAGACGCTCTTGCGGTATCCATATGCCATATTCATTCCATTGCCTTACAGAAAAAATTGAATATGAAATAGGTTCCAGCCATTAAGAGTTGGTATAATTATTGATTGGAGATGTCATATGTTTGCTTATTTAAAAGGTACTCTGGTTGAGGTAGAATCACAACAGAAAATCGTTGTGGATGTTCAGGGGGTTGGATATTTAATTACTGTTCCGACTTCACTGATAAGTAAATTGCCTCCGAGGGGAAATGAAATTAAAGTTTATGTCTATCTGGGCGTACGTCAGGATGGAATGGAGCTTTACGGTTTTCTAAGCCGTGAGGACAAATTGATGTTTGAAAAACTTATATCAGTTTCGGGTATCGGGCCAAAAGCTGCTATTTCAATTATGTCTGCGTTAACTTCCACTCAACTTGCTTTGGCAATTGCAACCGGTGATGTAAAAACATTGAGTACCGCTCCCGGGGTTGGCAAAAAGACATCCCAAAGAATTATACTGGAGCTGAAAGAAAAGATTGAAAAAGAAGCGTTGGATACCCTGAATGTATCCGTTGAATTGCCCGCAGAACAGGGTATGGAAAAAGAAGCTGTGCAGGCCCTGATGGCATTGGGATATCAAACGATTGAGGCCAGACAGGCGGTGATTCATGTCAAGGATCAGGCGCAGGATACTGCAGAACTGGTAAGATTGGCGCTAAAAGCTCTGGATAAGAGATAAAGGGGGAAGCATATTGACTGAAGAACAGGAAAACAGAATGATGACATCTATGATGCTGCAGGAGGACCGGGAGGCTGAACTGACATTAAGACCTAAAACACTTGATGAGTATATAGGGCAGGAAAAGGTTAAGGAACAGCTGAGTATATTTATTCACGCTGCTCTAAAAAGAGGTGAACCTCTGGATCATGTTCTATTGTACGGGCCTCCCGGGCTGGGTAAAACTACCCTTGCCTCCATAATAGCCAATGAAATGGGTGTGGCTATCCGTATAACATCCGGTCCTGCTATTGAAAGACCGGGTGATTTGGCTGCCATACTTACCAACCTTAATGACGGAGACGTTTTGTTCATAGATGAGATTCACAGAATGAACCGGATCGTTGAGGAAATTCTTTATCCGGCAATGGAAGAATATGCCCTGGATATCATTATTGGCAAAGGTCCAAGCGCCCGATCTGTGCGGCTGGATTTGCCTAAATTTACGCTGATAGGTGCTACCACCCGGGCAGGGATGTTAACTTCGCCATTGAGGGATCGGTTTGGAGTTATACATAGACTTCAACTGTATAATTCGGATGAGCTGATGAGAATAATTATACGCTCGGCAGGTATTCTTGGTATACCAATTGATGCTGAGGGCGCCCGTGAAATTGCTGATCGTTCCCGTGGTACTCCAAGAGTTGCAAACCGTCTTCTCAAAAGGGTAAGGGATTTTGCTCAAATAAAAGCAGATGGAGTAATTACTCTGGAAGTTGCCAGGGAAGCCCTTGATCTTTTGCAGGTAGATTCGGTAGGTTTGGATGAGATTGATCGAAAAATACTGATGACAATAATTAAAAAGTACAATGGCGGTCCGGTAGGGCTGGATACACTGGCCGCATCTACCGGTGAAGAGAGTACCACCATAGAGGATGTATATGAACCCTTTCTGCTACAGCTGGGATTTATCGCACGTACACCCAGGGGCCGGGTTGTTACATCACTGGCTTATCGCCATCTGCGTATACCCTATCAGGAACAGGAGAAACTGATATAGTAGAATGTTCAGGAAGAAACAATACCAAAAGGAAGGATCGGGTGACAAATTACTTTGAAAGTTGCAGATTTTGATTATGAACTTCCGGAAGGATTGATAGCTCAACATCCTGCTGATAAGCGTGATGAATCACGCTTGCTGGTGTATCACAGGCAGTCCGGAAAGATAGAACACAGAATATTTAAAGATATAATAGATTATTTGGAGGAAGGCGATTGCCTTGTTATAAATGATACAAGGGTGATATCTGCACGACTTATAGGGAAAAGAGTTGATACCGGCGGGAAAATTGAATTTGTTTTGCTGAATCAGATTCAGGGTGACAGATGGAGTGTCCTGGTAAAACCCGGAAGAAGGGCCAAAATTGGAACGGTTTTTGAGTTTGGAGACGGTTTATTAAAAGCTAAAATTATAGACAGGACCGAAGAGGGAGGACGTGTGGTAGAATTCGAATATGACGGGCTTTTCAATGAAGTGCTCGATAATGTAGGGATAGTACCTCTTCCTCCTTACATTCGCCAGCCTGTGGATAACCCGGAACGCTATCAAACGGTGTATGCATTACACAGAGGTTCGGTAGCAGCCCCAACCGCAGGGCTGCATTTTACAACTACGCTGCTGGATAAAATACAGGCTTGTGGAGTGAATATTGCCAGGATAACCCTGCACGTTGGATTGGGGACTTTCCGTCCAGTCAAGGTTGACAGTCTGGAAGAGCACCGGATGCACTCAGAATATTACCAGATACATTCTGAAGCTGCACAGCTGATAAATGATACCAAAGATAAAGGGAAGCGGGTAATAGCAGTAGGTACTACATCTATAAGAGCACTTGAATCGGCAGCCTCCTGTGACGGACGGGTTATCCCACGGCAGCATGCACATACGGATTTATTCATATACCCGGGATACAGGTTCAAGGTGGTTGATGCGGCAGTAACCAATTTTCACCTGCCAAAATCCACTTTGCTCATGCTGGTGAGTGCCATGTGCGGCAGGGAAGAAATCTTAAGGGTATATCAGGAAGCCATTAAGGAAAGGTATCGCTTTTTTAGTTTTGGCGATGCCATGTTGATCATATAATGTATTTTCATATGAGGTGAAATATGAGCTTTAAATTTGAATTGATCAAACAGTGTTCGTCAAGCGGTGCAAGATTGGGAAGGGTATATACTCCCCACGGCAGTTTTGAAACACCGGTATTTATGCCGGTAGGTACCCAGGCCACTGTTAAAGCTATGGCCCCTAAGGATATAGAGGAAGTTAATGCCAACATTATTTTATCCAATACCTACCATCTGTATTTGCGACCCGGACACGAGCTTATAGAGCAAGCCGGTGGGCTTCATAAGTTTATGAATTGGAATCGTTCAATATTGACCGACAGCGGAGGTTTTCAGGTTTTTAGTTTAAATGAGCTGCGGGAGGTAACCGATGAAGGAGTGCACTTTCGCTCACATCTGGATGGTTCAAAACATTTTATAAGCCCTGAGAAGGCAATAGAAATCCAAAATGCCCTTGGCGCAGATATAATTATGGCTTTTGATGAGTGCGTTCCATATCCATGTGAATATGAGAGAGCTAAAAAAGCTGTAGAACGCACAACACAGTGGGCCAAAAGATGCAAGGATGCCCACAAACGTGAGGAACAGGCACTTTTTGGCATTATTCAGGGCAGTTTATACAAGGATCTGAGGGAGAAAAGTGCACAGCAGATTATTGAACTGGATTTCCCGGGTTATGCCATCGGTGGCCTTAGCGTAGGTGAACCCAAGCCGTTAATGTATGATATGCTCGAACATACAGTACCGTTTATGCCTAAAGAAAAACCCAGATATCTTATGGGTGTCGGCTCTCCCGATTGCCTTATCGAGGGAGTAATCAGAGGTGTGGACATGTTTGATTGTGTTCTTCCCACAAGGGTTGCCAGGAATGGACTTGCAATGACCAGCCGGGGAAAAGTGATGCTGCGTAATGCTGTATATCAGAATGATTTTGATCCCCTGGATCCTGAATGCGATTGCTATACATGCTCAAACTTTTCGCGTGCCTATCTCAGACATCTGGTTAAGGCAGGCGAAATACTGGCTTCAATGCTTATAACGCTGCATAACATAAGGTTCCTGATTAAGCTTATGGAGGATATAAGACAGGCTATACGAGATGACTCAATTATTCAGTTAAGAGAAAGAATAATTAATGTATATGGCTGAAATAAGTGAAAATTAAAGTTTTCCACTTGAATAAACTTATATTTATAGATAAAATAGAATAAAAAAAAGAAAGGAAGGGAATACCATGCCTCAAGATACATCAACTGCAGCAGCTTTAATTTCAACCTTGTTTCCATTTATACTGCTGATTGCTGTGTTCTATTTTATGATTATCCGTCCCCAGAGGAAACGGGAAAAGCAGACCAGGGAAATGTTGGCTAATTTAAAGGTTGGAGACAATATAACTACAATTGGTGGTATTTGTGGGAAAATTGTCCGTATTCGTGATGATATTCTCACTATTGAAGTAGGAGCTGATAAGGTAAAACTTGTGATTGAAAGATGGGCTGTACGTAGTGTAGACCAGCCTATCTCAGCAGATTAGAATATTGAAAATGGGCTGTTGTCTGAATAAAGAGGACGAGCCCATTTTTAATATTTAAACGACCGTAAGGCTGCGAAGTTGTCATACTTTAAATTCTGGCGGCATAAAGTAAAATGAGAACCTATTGAAGGGATGGGAATATAGATGAGAAGCATTAAAAAAAGTTTTGCGCAGCCTACGGAAAATACCGTTATACATACCTGTCTGGTAGTTTTAAAATCATCGCTCTTCGCAGTAATTGTTACCCTGTTCTGTTTTATATTATTTGCATTGGTGATGAAACTGGCAAACTTACAAGAGAGCATAATTCCCCCTGTAAACCAGGCAATCCGCATAATCAGCATTGTACTGGGAGGTATCATAGCTGCCCGAAGCAGCAAATCAAGGGGTTGGTTAATGGGAGCATTGACCGGGTTGCTTTATATTGGATGGGCTTTCATCATAAGTGGTATATTCGGTGGCGGCTATATGCTTGATACCGTACTGCTTTCTGATATACTGCTCGGAATTGTTGTAGGTGCCATAGGTGGAGTTATAGGCATTAACATCGAGTAATGTTTGTTATAATGATAACGTTGTTGGTTTGATACAAAAGATAAAATCTCTGTTGATTTACAAAAGAAAGGGGTGCTAATGTGGTACAAGCCAGGTTGGAAGAATTAAATCTGCCTGACATATTAACGTTTAATGACGGAAACAGGGTGGAAAATAAGGACATGTGGCCAAGAAGAAGAGCCGAGATTATTCAACTTCTAGGAAGTCAGGTTTATGGCTTTTCGCCGCCTCCGCCGCCGGACGTATATTGGAATATAGAGAGTAGAGATGACATGGCTTTTGCTAATAAAGCCGTCCATTCCGTTGTAAGTCTGAAATTTGAAACTCCTAAAGGTGAGTTTTCCTTTCCTGTTCATCTGATTATTCCCAAGACTACCGTTCCACCTCCATTGTTCCTCAACATAGCATTTCGTCAGAATATACCTGACATATATCTTCCTGTCGAAGAAATAATAGATCAGGGTTTTGCCATAGCCTCTTTCTGCTATCAGGATATTGTTCCGGATTGTGACGACGGTTTTGTCTCCGGTCTGGCGGATATGTATGGAGCAAAGAATCGAAAACCAGACGAATGGGGCAAAATATCCATGTGGGCATGGGCTGCCCAAAGGGTGATGGACTACCTGCAGAAACTTGATGACATTGATAAAAAACGCATAGCAGTTGTTGGCCATTCCAGATTAGGGAAAACAGCTCTTTGGTGTGCCGCACAGGACCAGCGGTTTTTTATGGGTATATCGAACAATTCTGGCTGTTCAGGAGCTGCCATAAGCAGGGGTAAAAAGGGTGAACGAATAAAAGATATTGTCAATCGGTTTGGCTACTGGTTCTGCGAAAATTACAGCCAATACATCGATAATGAGGCAAGCATGCCATTTGACCAGCATTTTTTGATTGCAGCAATTGCCCCCAGATTTGTTTATGTAAGCAGTGCCGCAGAAGATGAATGGGCGGATCCCGAATCAGAGTTTCTGGGCTGTGCAGCCGCATATGATGCCTATAAATTGTTTGGGCTTAACGGTTTAATCCCGGGAGAAAAGGTCCCCGGGACAGGGGATATACTGCATCAGGGACGTATAGGCTATCATTTAAGAACAGGCTCCCATTATTTGAGCAGGTATGACTGGAATCAGTTTATACAGTATTTTCGCAGGTGGATGTAAACGCATAAACTACGGACCGTATATATCTGAAGAATATAATGGAAATTACCTTGTGAAAAGGCTTAGAACCTGTTGACGAAGCGGAAGACAGCCGCAACCAATGTCTGAGCGTAAGCGAGTTTTGGTGGAGGTCTGGAGCGAGTTTTACTTATTTCTAGCCTTGAACTTAAGTGATTGGAATAGTATTCTGTATAGTAATAAGCCTTGTTTTAACCCAAATTTGCTGTTATAATAAAAACTAGGTTGAAGTATATTTACCGATGCTTATGGTATGTCAAATCATAGTTTTTCTTGAGGAGGATGAAAACATGAAACACATCAAAGTATTACATAAGGGTTCTTTGAAGGAGAGTGCAAAAAAAGGAGGTTGCGGAGAGTGCCAGGCAGCATGCCAGTCTGCATGTAAGACATCATGTACCGTCGCTAATCAAAGCTGTAGCAAATAAAACATATCAATCAGGTTTAGAAACCGTTTAAAAGCAGTAGCTTGACTACTGCTTTATTTATATTGACGAGCAAAAGGTTGACGTATTATAATGGATAGGTAAGTTTTTTATAAGGGGGACAGAAAATGAAGAAGAAAAGTGGCATTAAGCTGCTTTTAATTATTGCCTGTATAGCAGTGCTTTGCTATATTGCATTAAATGGTTTTGAAATAGGGGTATACAGAGTTGTACCCATTGTTAATGAGATAAAACAGGGCCTTGATCTAAGAGGCGGACTGTACGTTGTTTATGAAGCCGAAATAGAACCCGGGGATGCTGACGGGGAGAATAAGATATCTGGAGCTATTCGTGTTATGCGTAACCGCCTTGATAAGGCAAATCAGCACGAAGCTACCATTGCACCCCAAGGAACCAACAGGATTGTGGTGGAAATACCGGGGGTAGAAAATCCACAGGAACTTGCTGATATACTGGCTGAGCCTGCAGTTCTTGAATTTATTGGTCCCGAGGATGATATTATAATTACCGGTAAAGATGTTAAAACGGCTAAGCCCGCGTATATAACAGGTCAGAAGCCGGTTGTTCAATTCGAACTTCATTCTGAAGGTGCCCAAAAGTTTGCTGAGGCTACCGAGAAATATAAGGATCAAATAATTAAGATTGTTTTGGATGGCAATCCAATATCTGAACCCAGGGTAAACGATGTGATAGCAACTGGGGAAGGTGTAATAGAAGGAATGGCCAGCATTGAGGAAGCTACCAGACTGGCTAATCTAATCGAAAGCGGTGCCCTTCCCGTTGAACTGAAACAAGCCGCAGTAAGGACCATCGGTGCTACATTAGGAGCAGACGCTCTTGAAAAGGGTTTATTTGCCGGTATGATCGGGATCGGTATGGTATTTTTGTTTATGCTTTTCATCTACAGGCTCCCGGGTCTGATTGCCGATCTGGCCCTTATTGTATATGCTCTCCTGGTGGTAGTGGCTATCGTTGTACTGGGGGTTACTATGACCCTGCCGGGTATTGCCGGTATTGTTCTTTCGATAGGAATGGCAGTAGATGCCAATGTTATCATATTTGAACGGATTAAAGAGGAGTTGAGAACCGGAAAATCATTAAGGTCATCGGTGGACTCCGGGTTTTCCAAAGCTTTCAGTGCTATATTGGACGGAAACCTGACGACGATTATCGCTGCATTGGTCCTGCTGTTTTTTGGGACAGGCCCTATTCAGGGTTTTGCAATATCGTTGTTAATTGGAATACCGGCCAGTATGTTGACGGCAATAACTTTTACCAAGTATGTATTACGGCTTATTGTTGACTTGGGGATAAATAATCTCAAGCTGTACGGTGTGAGAGAGGGGGCAGCGGAAAATGGTATTTGATTTTGTTTCAAAGTATAAAATATTTCTTATAATTTCTCTTATTGTGATCATAGCCGGGCTGGCAGTGATATTTTTGCAGGGACTGAACCTTGGCGTTGACTTTATAGGTGGCAGTTTGATATATATAAACATAGGAGAACAATATTCAGCCGATGATATACGGAGTATATTATCTTCCCAGGGAATAGATGCCACAGTCGTTCAGGTTGGCGAAAACAAACAGGATGCAATGATCCGTATGCGGCATATGGAAAATCAGGAGGAAGTACAGAAAAAGCTGATTGCTGCCCTGAAGAAAAAATATAATTTGGCGGATGAAAAATTCAGTGTGGATACTGTAGGGCCAACTGTAGGAAAGGATTTGACTTTAAATGCTTTAAAATCCACTATAATCGCATGGATTTGTATACTCATATACATCTGGTTCAGATTTGAATTAAAATCGGGAGTAACCGCTGTTGTCGCTTTAATACATGATGTACTTGTTATGGTTGCAGTTGCTGCCCTT
>LFTM01000312.1:9472-11055 GCA_001513505.1 Clostridiales bacterium DTU092
CAGCATCAGTCAGACTCTCTCACGTTCCATCAATACATCGCTTACAACATTGTTTACGTTGTTAGCCCTGTATGTTTTTGGTGTAGAATCTATTAAGGAGTTTACACTTCCGATAATAGTTGGGATATTGGCCGGAGCGTATTCCAGCATATTCATAGCGGGGCCTCTCTGGGCTGTATGGACCGGTAAAAATACCGCTACCGCTCGATAAATCTTCCACCGGCAATGTTATTCAGCTCGGGTATCGTCAATGAAGCTTCCTTCGGGAAGCTTTTATTGTTAGCTTGATTAAAGGAGGCATATAAAGATAATGGCAGTATATACGCCTTTATTATCTGAAACAGCAGAACTGGAATATCACGTTAACAAACTTCAAATTGGGCTTGGTGTCTCCCGGGTTGTTGCTAAATTATTGGTAAACAGGGGTATAACGGATACAGCTCAGGCAGCATCGTTTATAAATCCTTCTTTAGATTCTCTACATGATCCGTACTTGCTTCCGGACATGGACATAGCTGTAAAACGCATAGAACAGGCCATCAGTTGCCGGGAGCCGTTTGTGATATACGGGGACTATGATGTGGACGGTATTACAGCCGCTTCAATGCTATATTTGTTTCTTAAAAAAGCTGGCGCCAATGTTGAGGTTTATATTCCAAACCGTTATACCGAAGGATACGGAATGAACTGTGAAGCTGTTGAATCCATCTCCGGACAGGGGGCAAAACTAATAATAACCGTTGATTGCGGAATTACTTCTATTGAAGAGGTAGAACTGGCAAAAAGGTTGGGTATGGATGTAATTATCACCGATCATCATACATGCGGGCACACTCTTCCTGACGCAACTGCAGTTATCAATCCTACCCGCCCGGATCATGCATACCCCTTTTGTAATCTGGCAGGGGTAGGCGTGGCAGCCAAGCTTATACAAGCCATGGCTGGAATAGATGGTATTAAGGAATATTTGGATTTGATTGCCCTTGGTACCGTAGCGGATATTGTTCCTTTATTGGACGAGAACCGTATTCTTGTGGCAAAGGGCATAGAAAAGATGAAAACCTGTGCCAATATGGGGGTTGAGGAATTGATTAAAGCTGCGGGCCTGCAGGTAAACGATATGGATACATCTAAAATTGCTTTCGGACTGGCACCCCGGTTAAATGCTGCGGGAAGGATGTCGGATGCATGTCTGGGTGTTTCTTTGCTGACAACACGGGATCGCCAGGTGGCAGGCCAGCTTGCTCAAAAATTAAACGAGGAAAACAGAAAACGGCAGCAGATAGAAAATGATGTGGTTAATGAATGTGTGGAAAGGGTTATAAATGATGGGAACCTGAGCCGCGAACGGATTATTGTTCTTGATGGTGAGAACTGGCATACCGGAGTGATAGGAATAGCAGCATCAAAAATTTCAGAAATGTTCTATCGTCCATGTATTTTGATATCCCGCCTGGATGAAGATGGAGTGGGTTCTGCAAGAAGCATTGAGGGTTTTAATATATACAACGCTCTGAACAGGTTCAGTCATCTGTTTTCCAAGTTCGGCGGACACGAAATGGCTGCAGGATTTACCATACCAA
>LFTM01000063.1 GCA_001513505.1 Clostridiales bacterium DTU092
TAAGAAAGAAATTTTGGAAATGTTAAACAAAGGCGAAATTACCTATGATGAGGCATTAAAGCTCTTAAAGGATTGTAATAAATAATATTAATGAAAGGGTGGGGTTAATGAAGGAAGAGGCGAGAAAAATTTTAAAAATGGTTGAAGAAAAGAAGATAACTGCCGAGGAGGCTGAAAAGCTCATGGATATGCTTGAGCCAGATAATGCAGGCATACCGTCTTTTTATGCAGGTGCAGACGGGAATTTCGAGAGATTCTTGAAGGTTAAAGTGGTTGAGGACGGGAATAACAAAATTGACGTAAATGTTCCGCTGTCGCTTGTGGAAATAGGGCTAAAACTTGGTACACTGATTGGAGCAGAGTTTGAGCCCAAATTACAAGCTTTGAAGAGCATCGATTTTAATGAACTAGTTAATTCTATAAATAATGGAGCACAAGGAAAACTTGTTGAAATCGAGGATGATGACACATATGTGTCGGTTACAGTAGAATGATTTGAGATGGTATAAAGTTCATTAAAGAGTATACAAGGGTATTGAGGACGGATATAAAATGGATAATATTGAAATTTTGTGCAAGCTGGATAAAGGACAAATCAGCATTGACGAAGCCCTTGCCTTGATTAAAAAGAATCAGAAACTTAAAAAAACAACTAAAGGGCGTTTTATAAAGATCAGCATCAAGGATGGAGAAAAACGTTTTCCTGTAATAATACCATTGTGTTTACTCAGTTCGGGTTTTTCACTAAGCAAGGCAGTCATTCGGCTGCTTCCAAAGGATAAGCGAAATGAAACATTGGATGGGATGTGCAATGTTTTAGAAAAAATTAATGATAGGGATTTTGCAAGATTGGTTGATGCTTTAAGATATAGTAAACCATATCCTTTAGTTAAAGTTGAGGATGATGATACCATTGTAGATATAAGCATAATTTAAATTCGATACACAATGTACACCATGTCGTGCTTTCAGAAAAGAGCAATATTTTGCAAATGAAAGATCTGTACCAAAGCCTTGAATAAAGGCTTTTTTTATTAATTAACAGGAAGGTTCATGAACAATTGGATAAGGTTTATTAGGCATGTCAAAATTTCCTTTCTTTTTGCCATTTAAAAATTACCTCCACGGCTCTTAAGTGGTCATTCCGTAGATTAAATCAATATTTTTTCAAAAGAATAATATTTCCTTTTATTACTTCATATAATAGATTGACACAGTTAATAATAGGAGTAAATTTCTGTAGCATATGGAAAATTAGTTTAGTTTTAAGATTACAAAATTTTAATTGTATTTTGGTTATTCAGTTTAGTACCGGCAGAAGTATGGAAAAAACTTTAAGACCAATAATATGTGATATAAATGCAAACGTTATCATAATTTGGGTTTAAAATATAAACATTTTATATAAAGGCATTACGATATGTGCAAGTCTTGAAGAAAGATAGAACCAGGGTTGTTTTTTCAAAGATGTAATATATGAAATTGTATCATCCAATAAGCTTTAAATAGCAGCACACATGCTGCTATTTGAAGATAGATTTAATTAATCTGGGAGGGGGTAAATATGGCAAAACGGGTATTATCGATTCTTTTAGTACTATCCTTGTTCGTATTTGTGTTAGCAGGCTGTTCTACCAGTAAAACCACAACTGATGAAGGAACGGATAGTACTACAGATACTCAAACCGATACACCTACTGATACTGATGATGAGGAAACTGAGGGGTTTGCCTTTACCGGATACCCTATGGATGCTAAAGATGTGAAATTGACCTGGTGGGTAGGGCATGGATTTACTCTCCATGAGTCTTATGCATCATATGAAGAGTCACCATTTCACAGCGGTCTTTCGGAACATGTGGGTGTTGACATCGAATGGCAGTTCCCAACAGCAGGAACCGATGGAGCTCAGGCTTTTAACCTGATGCTGGCCAGCGATACTTTACCGGACATATTTTACTGGAATGTTATGAGGGATGCAGAACGATACATAGACGAAGGAGTTATTCGTGATTTGACAGAATATATGCCAAAGTATTCACCAGCCTATTATAAGTTCATTCAATCAAACGAGATTTATGACAAGAGTATGAAGACGGATAGTGGTAAATATTATGGTTATGGGTTTTTCAGAGAAGATGGCGGATGGAATGACACCTATCAGGGACCCGTCGTACGACAGGACTGGCTGGATGAATTAGGATTGGAATCACCGGAAACTATTTCTGACTGGGACAATGTGTTAAGGGCATTCAATGAAAAATACGGAGCGGTTTTGACTTTCCCTTGGTATCGCTTTAAGTCCACGGGTATCAGCGGTGCATTTGGCGCTTACGGTGCAATAGACTTTCAATTGTATATTGATGACAATGGTAAGGTTCAGCTTGCTCAGGCACAGGAAGAATGGAAAAACTATATGGCAAAGCTGAACGAGTGGTGGAAAACCGGACTGCTCGATCAGGATGTTATGACGACGGATGATGATATAGCCCGGACAAAGGCATTAAACGGAGTAGTGGGCCTTTCATATACTTCCATGGGTCAGCTTACCAATTGGATAAGTGATGCAAATAGTGCAGGTACCGGTGCCAAGTGGGTCGGTTTACAATATCCAAAAGGTGATGATGGCACACTATCGATGGTTTTCGGCGGTTATGGTATTGGGGAAGGTATTTCCGTCATTACTACCAGTTGTCCCGATGAAAAACTTGAAATTGCCATGCGTGTCCTGGACTATGCATATACCGATGAAGGTCATCTCTACTGGAACTTCGGCACTAAAGGTGTAACCTGGGATTATGATGAAAATGGCGAGGTTGCATATACTGAACTTGTGACAGAAGATCCCGATGGGCTAAACAATGCTATTGCCAAATATTCAGGCTCGGTATGGAGTGGTTCATGTATCCAGGCAACTAAGCTGTTATATCTGAAGAACAGTGAAGAAAGTATCAAAGCTAATGACCTGTGGTTTTATCCCAATGAAGAGGTAACTGCTAAATGGAAATTAACAAATGGAATTACATTGACGGTAGAGGAGAGCAATGAGCTGGATGATTTGGTCAGCGCTATATCTACCTATGTATCCGAAAAGGCTGTAAACTACATCACCGGTGAAGAATCTTTTGACGGCTTTAATGATTATGTAGCTCAGCTGGATAAGATGGGATTGCAGAGGGTTCTTGAGATTTATCAGGGTGCATATGACAGGTTTATGGCTCGTTAAGAATTTTATATAAATTACTGCCGGAAAAGCTGGAATGTTTGCGGGATGATGTTAAAGACGGGCATTATCTGACAGGGATGTATTGATTTGTTTTAGGCCTCCGGAGGGGGAAACGATGCACGGGTAATGGTGAGTAATCTATACGTTCGTGTAAGTTTTCCCCGATGAAGGAGAAACCCTAATTTATTCGTAAATAAGGCAGGGGGCAGCAATGATTAAGGAAAGCTCAATAACGACAAAAAGAATAAATCATTACTCATTGACACAAACGCTCAGCCGCGATTTTAAGATAAACAAATATAAATACCTGATAATATTACCCATAATTGTATATCTTATATTGTTCGCCTACAAACCTATGTATGGAATAATAATTGCATTTATGGATTACCGGCCTCATCTGGGGATTGCAAACAGCAAATGGGTAGGGTTAAGGCATTTTAAAACCTTTTTTAACGATGTATATTTCTGGCGCCTGCTTCGCAACACTGTATCCATCAGTGGGCTTAATATTTTGTTTGGTTTCCCGGCCCCCATTATTCTGGCACTTTTGCTTAATGAAATTCAAAGTTCCTGGTTCAAACGTACTGTTCAGACAATTACCTATATGCCATATTTTATTTCTTTAGTTGTGGTATGCTCGCTGGTAAAGATATACTGTCAGAGCAATGGGATTTTTTCTCAGATTGCTGTTGCATTAGGCGGTAACGCACAGAACTTTCTGATGAACACAAAATACTTCTATCCAATTTATGTTATTTCTGATATTTGGAAAAATGTGGGGTGGAATTCAATTATTTATCTGGCAGCGTTATCAAGTATTGACCAGGAACAGTATGAAGCCGCTAAGATTGACGGAGCCGGCCGATTCAGGCAGATGTTTCACATTACTCTGCCGGGTTTGCTCCCGACTATCATGGTTCTTTTTATCCTGCGTATGGGCGGTCTTTTAAATGTCGGGTATGAAAAAATCCTTCTTCTATATTCAGAGGTTACTTATGAGGTTGCAGATGTAATTTCGACCTATGTTTACCGAAAGGGCATTCTAAATGCAGCTTTTAGCTACAGTACGGCAGTAGGGCTGTTTAATTCGGTTGTTAACGTATTCTTTTTGGTATTGACAAATACCATTAGCAAAAAAACCACCGAAATGCATCTATTTTAAAGGGAGAGATAAAGGTGGCACGTAGCAGATTGAAAAAGAAAACAATAGGTGATATTATCTTTGAGTCAATTAACACTATTATCATGCTAATACTGGTATTTTTGACATTGTACCCAATGTATTATGTTGTATGCGCCTCATTCAGCAACAACGTTGAACTTCTGGCCAACCCCGGTGTTATCTGGTATCCAAGGGGTTTCAGCTTAAATGCATATAGGTTGGCTTTCAGACATCCACTGGTGTTAAGTGGCTACAGAAATATTCTGATTATTATGGCTGTATCATTGCCTATTAATATTGTTATGACGTTGTTTTGCGGTTATTTTCTGGCCTCTAAAAATGTTTTTTTCAAAAAACCTATTCTTGCATTTATTATGTTTACCATGTTCTTTAGCGGGGGAATGATTCCCACATATTTAAACGTACGTTCATTAGGACTTTATGATTCGCTGTGGGCATTGATTCTTCCGGGCGCGATGAGTGTCTATAACTCAATTATCTGTAAAACAGCTATTGAAGCATTACCGGACAGTCTGGCAGAATCGGCGTATATGGATGGGGCTAATGATCTGGTTATTATTTTCCGCATTGTGTTTCCTTTGATTATGCCAACAATTGCAGTGCTGCTTTTATATTACGGTGTTGGTCACTGGAACAGCTGGTTTCCTGCATCGCTTTACATTAAGGACAATTATAAACTTCCAATTCAGAACATTATGCGGGCAGTGTTAATTGCGAATTCTAATATACTGAATGCAACTGCTACTACAGAAACTGATAAAATTGATCAGTTTGCAGAAATAATCAAATATGCTGTAATCGTTATAAGCACTGTTCCGGTGTTGTGTATCTATCCATTTCTGCAGAAATATTTTATAAAAGGTATTATGATTGGTGCGATAAAAGGTTAACAGAATGAAACTTGCTTAAAAGCCTGCATGTTATAAAGTGTAGGCTTTTTTTATATTCATTTATTTGTTTATTTTTTTTGCTATTATTTGTTATTTATACTATAATTTATTCAAAAGCACCTTATGTAAGATATTCATATAAATAATAGAACAATAACAGCTGATGATATTGATAATATAGTAAACGAAAGGAGTGTGTAATGTGCAACGAAAGCCGAATATTATTTTCTTTTTTTCGGATCAGCAGAGGTGGGATACGGTAGGCTACTACGGCCAAAAGCTGAATGTTACACCAAACCTTGACAGAATGGCTGAGTAAGGTGTGCGGTTTGAGTATGCTTTCACATGTCAGCCTGTGTGCGGTCCTGCCAGAGCGTGTCTTCAGACAGGTAAATATGCTACTGAGATAGGATGTTATAGAAATGACATAGCGTTGCCGCAGGATCAAAAAACGATAGCCCATTGGTTTTCTGAAGCCGGATATGAAGTAGCGTACATAGGAAA
>LFTM01000010.1 GCA_001513505.1 Clostridiales bacterium DTU092
TATAATTCCTCCTATCATACTGATTTTTATTAAATTTAAAAAAGCCCCGGGCTATCTTCCCGGGGCTTAATAATCATCAAAAGCTGATCACCTGGTGCCATCTTCTCCCATCCAGACTATACTGTCGGCCCCGGAATTTCACCGGGTCAATCCCTCTCGTGAGGGAGTCGCGGGCTTTACCGCCGGTCGGGAATTTCACCCAGCCCCGAAGATAGCTTATAAAAAGTCTATATTCAGTTCGAAATAATTATAGTTCAAATCCGATGATTTTGCAAGTTATTTTTCTGACAACATTTGTAAAGATTTAGTTCATGATTATATCATCAATTGCCGGGATCAAAGGTCCATCCAAAATCATCGTGATAGATCATCAGCTTTGTCATTCCGCCGTCTATAGTGATATTTTCACCGGTAATGAAGCCGGCTTTGTCGCTGCAGAGGAACATAACCATATTAGCGATGTCAAGAGGATTTCCAACCCTTCCGGCAGGATGTTGCATGCTGTCAGCTCCATGAAATTCGGTACCCTGTGTATCGATCCAGCCGGGGCTTATGGAGTTTACCCTGACTTTCCCTGCGAGACTTACTGCAAGCGCATGGGTCAACGCCGATATTCCGCCTTTGGCAGCAGTATAGCTTTCGGTGTTAGGCTGGCTCATTCTGTCCCTGGTTGATGAAATGTTTACAATCGCCGCGCCCCTGTTGAAGTTATTCATAAACAGTTTTGCCAGCATAAACGGAGCGGCAACCCCCGTACGCAGAACGTAATTAAAATCCTCATATGAACAGTCAAATATTCCACCCCGCGAAAGGCATGCGTTATTAATAAGGAAGTCTATATTACCATAATCGGCTATAACCCTGGCGGCAAATGCACGGAGAGTTTGTTCATCGGCAATGTCACCTGTGAAATATTCGTTGGGAAGCTTATCAATAACGCACACATTGGCCCCTCTCTTTTTGAACTCATCGCAAATTACCTTTCCGATACCTCTGGCACCACCGGTTACAACGGCTACTTTTCCATTAAACATGGTCTACCTCCCAAAACTAATTGACTTTATCATACCGGCTTATTGGAGTATCAGCATGAACAGTGGAATTGTCAGGACGGAAAGAAGGGTAGAGATCCCAACAAACCTCGATGCCAGCTCGGCATCCCCTCCGTACTTTTCAGCAAATATTACGGTATTGACAGCAGCCGGCATAGCTGTCAATATCACTGCCATATTCAAAATTTCCTTTGGAAGCGGTAAAAATCTCAACCCTACAAAAACCAGCGCAGGCAGAGCAATCAGGCGCACGAAACTGCCGTAATAAACCGGGAAACCTCCGAACATCTCCCTGATTGGCGTATTTGCAAGCAAAGCTCCCACAATTAACATGGACAAAGGCGAAGTCATGGAACCTACCATAGAGGCTGCGTTATACAAGGGTGCCGGGAGCTTAATCTGTGTAAGAAATAAAATCATACCCACTGCAACCGAAATAATGACGGGATGTATAAGTATTTTCTTAATAGCCTCCTTGTCGCTTTTGCCGGAGAAAACCATAATACCGTATGACAGTGTCAGGATATTAAACGGAATTATATATATGGAACCATAAAAGATACCAACACTTCCGAAGATGCTTTGAAGTACCGGGAAACCCATAAAACCGCAGTTGGAAAACACCGTAACATACTGAAGCACACTCTTTATCCTGTGAGGATACCCGGGAAACAAAAATAAGCTAAACACAATGGAAATCAGATGAATCCCCAATGACAGCAAAAAAACCAGCCCGGCATTGCGAAGCATCTCCTTTGACAGATCAAAATTAAATGAAGTTATGATTAAAAGCGGTTGAGTAAGCAGCAGTATGATATCCGACAGCTTTTCGGTCATATCCCTGGTTATAATATCTCTTTTCCTGGCAATAAAACCAAATATCATCATTATAAACAATACAACTACCTGTGATAATATAATCCTTACTTCCATACAATCCCTCTATTTCTGCGTTAATTATAATTATTTCCACCANNGCATAAAGGAACTGGCGGCCAGCTTAATGCTTTGGCTTATCATTTATTCCAAAAATTAGCTATAACCTTTGACGCCTCCTCCGGGGAACGAACTCTTTTGTAGTATCTCCATTCCAGAGGAAACAGGTTAAGATAGCGCCTTTGCAAAAACCTCTCATCCAACAGCAGTACAAAGCCCCTGTCATCCTGACCTCTGATTACCCTCCCCGCAGCTTGCAGTACCCTGTTCATGCCGGGAAACATATAGGCATATTCAAACCCCTGCCCCTTAGTCCTGTTAAAGTATTCCAAGACCAGATCCCGCTCCAGTGACAGCTGGGGCAACCCAACCCCAACAATTATGGCACCCGCTAAACGCTCACCGGCCAGATCTATACCTTCCGAGAATATACCTCCCATGACGGCAAAAGCAATTAATGAACGGGCAGGATTTTCACAAAAGCAGGACAGAAAATCCTTCCGCTCATCATCATCCATATTCGGGGTTTGCACAATAGTATGATCCTCCGGCCATAATAATCTATAAAGCTCATATGCATTTTCCATATACTCGAAGGAAGGAAAGAACACCAAATAATTCCCTGTCTTATGTTCCACGGCCTTTTTAATATACCGTACCAGCAGTTCACAGCTGTCGTGCCTGTCCTTATACTTTGTTGAAATGTTCCCCGCCACTGCCACACACAGGTTATCGGGTGGAAACGGCGGAGGCAGGCATATGATCCTATCGGTCTCTTCTCCACCCAGCATATCTTTATAAAAATGCAGCGGCTGCAGTGTTCCGGAGAAGAATATCGCCGCCCTTCCCTTGCTGCAGGCATTCCGGAGAAGATAGGAGGGATCAAGGCAAAAGAGCTTTAGCTTAACCTCGTCATTATCCCGTATGACATAAGTTACATAGCGTTCATCATACAGATTGCTCACCGCTAAAAATGATCTGCAGCTGAAAAACAGCTCCAACAGGTCTTCATCGACTTTTGTCTGCCGGTTGTCAACCAGAAAACCGTCAACTGCATGGACAAACCTTTCTACATGCCTGCACAATTCCGAAGGGAAATCCATTATAAGCATTCCATATTTGCGCTCAAATTTTTTGCGCATCTGGATGAACAGCCTGTTTATCCTGACGAATTCCTTATAAGCCCCGGGAATCAACTGCTTGAGCAGCTGTCTCTGCTTCATAAATGCTTTTTTTGAAAGCTCTGCAGAATACATATCGCGGGCTCTTTCCACCAGATTATGAGCTTCATCAACCAGAAATATGTAGTCACCGCTGTTTTCAAAAAAACGCCTTAAATACGAGCCGGGGTCAAACAGATAATTGTAGTCGCATATCACACAATCCACCCAAAGGGAAACATCCAGCTCAAATTCAAATGGACATACCCGGTGCTTTTTTGCATACTTTTCAACTATCTCCCGGGTAATCATATCCTCATTAACTATAATGTCCATAACAGCATCATTAACCCGATCAAAATGCCCGCGGGCGTAAACGCATACTTCCGGATCACATACCATTGATTCACAAAAGCATATCTTCTCCTTGGCAGTAAGGGTGATGCTCTTATATATAAGCCCCGCATCCATCATAATCCGGATGGTCTGTTCAACAACCTGTCTGGCAACTGCCTTGGCGGTTAAATAGAATATTTTATCCCCCATGGATTCTCCCATGGCTTTAACCGCCGGAAACAATACAGATATGGTTTTGCCTGTTCCTGTAGATGCCTGAGCAAACAACATCTTTTCATCCCGTATAGCTCTATATACAGCAGCAGCCAGCCCTCTCTGCCCTTTTCTGTATTCAGCAAAAGGAAAGGGCAGGTCTTTTATCGACCTGTCCCGCTGCTTAACATGCCCAAGGGAGAATCGGACCCATCTTGCATACCGGGATGCAAGATCGAAGAAAAAATCGTGCAATTCCTCATAGTTAAAGTTCTGCTGCAACTGCTTTATATCATATGTGTCTACATTGTAATAGGTTAGCCTGACTGTAATATCACGTATGTCTTCCTGTGCCATGTACATCCAGGCATAGCATTTGGCCTGGGCCCAGTGGAGCAGATTGTACTGCTGTTCCACCATCTCCAGAGGTGTAAAAGTACTTTTTATCTCATCAATAATAACCTCATCCTGAATAGTTATTATACCGTCAGCAATACCATCCACCGTAAGGATAAAATCATCAAAGGATATGTCATAGGACAGCCTTACTTCAGGCTGATATCCTTCCTCCATCTCCTTCTGAAGCTTCCTATGGATTTTTGCCCCCTGCCGAAGCCCTTGAATGCCAATATATCCTGATGATTTAATGTCCCCGGAACGCAGGAGAAACTCCACCATGTTACGCACGGAGATCCTGATTACCGGTTTATCTATCTGTTTACAATCCATTATCCGCTCACTACTTCATGTATAATACTGCACACCGGGACATGGTTCGAAACATATCACTATGCCCGGAATTAACTCAATCATTACAGATGCTTGATCTCGGAGAAGTCCACCATCCTTTTCTCCCTGTATGATATGTAGGCAGCCTCCATTAGCTCGGTCAGATGTATCCCATCCTCAACTCCAAAATGGATTTCGGTACCATGCTGAATACCAGATACCCATTGCTCTATTGGACTGGGTAAAGGATTCGGAAGATTGGATGGGGTTATCCATCCCTGGACCTTGTCTGAAAGCTCATCGGAAATAATCCTCACTTTGTTGTCCGGTCCCCCTATTAACAGGCTCCCCTTGGTTCCATAGACCTCAAGGGAAAAGGGACTGTTTTTGGACACAAAACCTGTCTCTGAAACAGCTATCACATTGTTTTCAAACTCTATAAGGCTTACAGCATTATCCTCCACCGGTTTGTCAGTAAAGCTGTTAAACATGGATGTTATACGTAAAGGTTTACCTAACAGCCATCTGCAAAGGTACATGGGATGTGCTCCCAGATCCATCATAGCTCCGCCGCCACACTGCACCGGATCATAAAAATGCGCGGGAAGCCAGCTGCTTGAAGCTCCATCGTGAGCATTGCGAACCCTTACCAGAGTGACATCACCAAGAAGCTTTTCATCAACCACTTTTTTGGCAAATAAGTTGGCAGGATGTGTCCTGAATGGGAAGGATATGCAGAACTTTACACCAGCTTTTTTTACAGCTTCAGCAATTTTTTCCGCTTCCACGGTTGTGATAGCCATAACCTTTTCGGTGAATATATGCTTACCCGCCTCGGCAGCCTTGATCATAATCTCGGTATGCATGTTTGTAGGTGCATTAACGCACACTGCGTCTACATCCTCTCTTGCAAGGAGAGTATCAAGGTCTGATTCAAAATCCACACCCAGTTCGTCAGCCCACTGCTGTCCCCTGTCCTTTTCCTCATCCCATACCGCTGTTATGGCTACATTCGGCATTGATCCTAATTCATTGGCATACCCCGTGGCATGTACGTGCCAACGGCTTAGCATGGCAACTCTCAACATATGTATACCTCCATATTAATATAATTTTAAAAACAAATATGTTTTACCGGCGACTTTTAATGCCTGCTTTTTAAGTATTACCGGGAACAATACATATTACCTCTACATTCTACTCTCTCTCGAACACCAGCTTGCCATCAATAAAAACCATCCGGGTCCTGGACCTTACATCCAATGGATGACCGTCAAAGATAACAACGTCAGCATCTTTTCCTTCCTCAAGGCTGCCAACCCTGTCGTCCAACCCGCTGACCCATGCGGCATTAATGGTTATAGCCTTTAAAGCTTCCATCTCATCCATACCTTCCCTGACCGCAAGGGATGCACATACAGGAAGGTATTGAATAGGAATAACGGGGTGATCCGACATAATAGCTACCTTAAGCCCTGCCTTTGACAGAATGGCAGGCGCTTTAAAGCTGAGATTCTTAAGCTCTACTTTGCTCCGTTCGGTTAACAACGGGCCCACAATAATCCTGGCATTGTCCTCCAGCAAGAAATCTGTAATTTTATGGCCTTCGGTACAGTGATCAATAGTTATATCAACATTGAACTCTTTGGCAATCCTTATAGCCGTTAATATGTCATCAGCCCGATGAGCATGGACTTTCAACGGAAGCTCCCGATCCAGTACCTTTACCAGTACCTCCATTCCTAAATCTCTTTCCGGCATTTTGTCGGGATCCTCTTTTCCCAACTCCAGTTTGCGCTTATACTCCTGAGCCTGAATCAGAGTCTCTCTCAATATTGCAGCCGTTGCCATTCTGGTGGATGGCGATTTTTTCTGCTCGCTGTATACACGTTTCGGGTTTTCTCCCAGTGCCACCTTCACAGCCAAAGGTGCCTTTATTATCATATCATCCACTCTGCGCCCGTAGGTTTTAAGGGCAGCAAACTGTCCTCCCACCACGTTAGCACTTCCGGGACCGGTTACAACAGTGGTGATACCGTGCTCCCTGGCCTCCCGGAAGCTGGTGTCCTCGGGATTTATTCCATCAATTGCACGAAGGTGCGGAGTCACCGGATCTGTCTCTTCGTTACCATCGGCTCCTTCAAAACCGATGCCATCCTCCCACATCCCAATATGGCAGTGGGCATCCACTATACCCGGCATAACCCACATTCCCTCGGCATCAATAATCTC
>LFTM01000258.1 GCA_001513505.1 Clostridiales bacterium DTU092
TGTATTTTTCAGGGTCGATGCCTCCATACATCAGTACCTTTGGATGTACCATCCCGGCTCCCAGTATCTCTATCCAGCCTGTATAAGAACATACCCGGCATCCAGCTCCGTCACAAGTTGTGCAGCTTACATCCATCTCGGCACTGGGCTCGGTAAATGGAAAATGGTGAGGTCTGAACTGAGTCCTGGTCCGGTGTCCAAACATCTCTTTTGCAAACACATCCAAAGTGCCTTTTAAGTCTCCCATGGTTATGTTTTTATCTATTACCAGTCCCTCCACCTGATGGAAAATAGGAGAATGGGTAGCGTCCACCGCATCGGAACGGTAAACCCTGCCCGGTACAATTATCTTTATGGGCGGGTCCTGCTTTTCCATTACCCGTATCTGGGTAGGTGAAGTATGAGTGCGCAGCAGTATATTTTCGGTTATATAAAATGTGTCCTGGGTATCGCGGGCAGGATGATTCTTAGGTATATTAAGAGCTTCAAAGTTGTAATAATCCAGTTCAACCTCCGGCCCTTCGGCAATCTCGAAACCCAAGCCCAGAAAAATATCTTTGATCTCGTTGAGAACGATGCTCAAAGGATGAAGCTTTCCACGATGATACGTTTTACCCGGCATAGTAACATCGATAGTCTCATCCTTCAGACGTTGATTAAGCGCTTCCTCCTCCAATAACTGTCTCTTGATTTCTATTCTTTCCTCCAGATAGGTTCTGATCTCGTTGGCCAACTGACCAATTTTTGGTCTCTCTTCCGGGGACAAATTCCCCATTCCTCTTAAAATTTGAGTCAGTTTACCCTTTTTACCCAAATATTCGATTCGAAAATTATTTAACCCATCCAGACTGTCTAATTTGTCCAGAACATCCTGGGCTTCTTTTCGGATTTGTTCCAACTTGGTTTGCATCCACCTGCTCTCCTTTCATCATACTCTTTTTTTGCTATTACATATCAAAAAAGCCTTCGCCCAAACATGGGACGAAGGCATAGTAAGCCGCGTGGTACCACCCAACTTCGTTTCAATATGAAACCTCGTTTAAAGATAACGGTTAACCCGGTAAGGCCTACTGCCATTTCAGCCTCCAGCTCAGGAGCGAACTTCTACCCATTCTTTACAGGAGCGCTCTCAGCCTGTGACGCTCCCTCTCTGGATAAAGAGTTGCAGGTATACTCCTCTCCGTCATTGCCTTTATCAATACGACATTATTAATTCCCGATAAAGCATATAAGCATTTATTGAACCCGTCTTTTCAAAGATTTTCCACGCAATGTCCGCCAACCTCACGAGTCCCATCTCCTTCTCCGGGTTTTATTATGGTAATTATACCATACCCGTTATGCGGATTCAAGGGAATTTCAGTGCATTCATCGGCTCTTGCGCACAACTTCATATATCAATATACCCGCAGCAACCGATGCATTCAGCGATTCAGCTTTGCCATATATTGGGATCTTTATGAGGCTGGACGCGCATTCACAGATTTCCTCCCGGACTCCCTTTGATTCGTTACCAATAACAAGAACGGTCTTTTTATAACCACCCGGCCATTCAAAAAGGCTGGACCCGTTCAAATGACTTACCAGTACATGAACACCCTGCTGTAACAGCTTATTAAGAAAGGCTGCACAATCATCCGTTTTGTAGACAGGTACACGAAATATGGAACCCATGGACGATCTTACCACTTTGGGGCTGTATGGGTCCGTACATCCTTTGGTTAAAACCACACCATCCCCTGCAGCAGCATCTACCGTTCTTATGATGGTACCCAGGTTCCCGGGATCTCTTATCTCGTCCAGAAGTGTCAGAAAATATGAGTCCGCATTCAACACATCATCCAAAGCATATTGCCTTTTGTTAATAACAGCCAGTATTCCCTGGGGAGTTTTGGCATCGCTCACATCATTAAACAGTTTTTCATTCAATATGAGCACCCTGAGTGTGTCAAGTTCTATACCGATCTCTTCCTTAAAATCTGTCCAGGGGAAGTTTTCCGACACCGCCAAAGCCCAAATATCTTCCCCGTTTAATAAGGCTTCTTTTACTATTTTAGGCCCCTCGGCCAAATACTGACCGTATAGATC
>LFTM01000081.1:0-1519 GCA_001513505.1 Clostridiales bacterium DTU092
CCTCGTCTCTTCGCATTCGGGCATAAGAAAAAATTTTACTTAGAATCATGCCTATCTGGTCGTCTAATTTTAATACTTTAAGCAGGTTCCCGGAGGTGTTTATTTTTCCTTTAAAACCGGCAATCTCAGCAAGCAGTTCCTTTGTCTTTTTAAAATCCTCCTCCCAAAGCTCTTCATTTTCGTATATATCCTCCAGCTTCCATTTATATTTATCATCAATCTCGCTTCTGTTTTTTAAAGTCTTCACTTACATCCCTCCATATTGACATATTTAAATTTGCAGCTAATATTTTGAAGACATTATAGCACACTATGATATACCAGTAAACAAAGCAGGTTTTTATTACAATGCAGAATAAACCGATAAAAAAAGAACTGCCCTAATCACTGGGCAGATCTTTTCTCGCTATCTACATCAATAACCTGTCTTCGCTTGTAGTAACCGCAATTTCTGCAAGCCCTGTGAGAAAGCCTGGCTTCTCCACATTGCGGACATGTAACAATCCCGGGCATTGTAAGCTTCCAGTTTGCTCTTCTTTTATCCCTTCTTGCCTTCGATGTTTTTCTCTTAGGTACAGCCATCATTACACCTCCTCACCATTTACAGTTAGCACATTTTTTAGAGCTTCAAGGCGAGAATCCACCTCGTATTCTTCCTCAAAATCTAAACTCAGCTCACAATTACACTGTTCTTCATTCAGATTGCACCCACAGTAGGGGCATAAGCCTTTGCATTCCTGACAACACTGTTTTCGTATGGGCAATGCCAGCAGCAAATACTCAAGAACGATATCCCTAAGATCCACCGAATTTCCATCATAAACAAAGATATCGGGGTCGTCAGGATCTTCGACCTTTTTAAGCTTAGCATCCAGGTCAAATTCCAAGCGTCTGTCGAAGGGTTGGGCACAGGAACTGCACTGAAGCTGCAGTTTAACGTTGGCATTTGCATTTAAAATTAAGAATTCGCCAACATTTGTGATACTTCCGGATACATTAACGGGTGTTAAGAAACCAATCTTTTCACCCTGATAAATCATATCCTCCAGAGGCAAACCGCCTTCAAACTCCTTTGATGCGCCTACTTCTTTCAATATATTCGACACATCAATGATCATATTCATCACCCCATTAATAATCGAACTTATTATATAAATACTACTCTGCTTTTGTCAAGTACCCAGTTTTGATAGCATCCATTATTAGAGTAAAGAACTGTCCAAGTCATTCCGTATAAACATCTGTTTTCACTGTTTTGCATGTAATCCTGGCTTTAGAGTTTTCCCGGAATTTTATCAAAAAATTCGCCTGAAGTATATTTTTCGTGCTAAAGCAATCACGCCTATGCTTACCTGTTAAAAATTTATCTCATATGCTATAATTCTAAATTAAGAAGCTTTTCTATTAATTTATAAGAAAAGGGGGCTTTGTACAGTGGAAAATTCCATTACATATTTTAAAGAAAGGGGAAAAGCTAACACGCTGGACACGCTACAAATTGCTAAAAAAAGAGCTCTGG
>LFTM01000081.1:1527-2099 GCA_001513505.1 Clostridiales bacterium DTU092
AAAACAGTGCTGGTAGCTTCCACTCATGGCTATACGGCGCTGGAAGCAGCTAAGGTATTTCAGGACACCGACATTGAGGTGGTGGCTGTTAGCATCTCGAACTCCTTTGAAGATCTGGGGTGGAGCATGACCGATGAGGAAAGAAGCAAAATAGAGAAAGCAGGAGTTAAAGTATTAACCTGTCTTCATGGTCTGGCTGACGGGGTTGCGGAAGGTTTTTGCGGTGAACATACCCCTGGAAGTATTGTGGCTAATACCCTTCGCATGTTCTCACAGGGAACAAAAGTAGCTGTTGAGATATCCGTCATGGCTTTAGAAGCCGGCTTAATAAACCCTGGTTCAGAAGTAATATCCATCGCAGGAAGCGATAATGGATGCGACACTGCTCTCGTAGTCAGACCGGCATTTGCAAGAAAAATAAAAGATTTCATAATATGTGAGATTCTTTGCAAACCTCGAATTCCCTGAGCAACATGTCACTTAGCACCTTCCAGGGCTTCTGCACAGATACCGATGGAAGCCCTGGAAGGAAAATCATTGCAATTCAACATTTCAAATCAACTCATATTAAC
>LFTM01000155.1 GCA_001513505.1 Clostridiales bacterium DTU092
TCGGTCAACTCATCGCCCTTTAATTCTAAGACACCACCACTTATCGTTACTTCCAGGTCCCTGTCCCATTCAATCTCCCGAATCTTTTGGCGAATACGCTCCATCACAGCATATCCTTCTTCCCTGCTGGTGTCACGAAGAATAATCAGGAACTCGTCGCCGCCAAAACGGCCTACTACATCATCTTGTCTCAGGTTACTTTTTATTGTGCTGACTATCTTCTTTAAAACATAATCTCCATATAAGGGTCCGTATGTATCATTTATAATTTTAAAATTATCAATATCAATCATGGCTATAGTCAGATCCTTCTGTTCTTGAAGTGATGCCTCAATCTCTTCCTTTAAGCAGGAAGTAATAAACCTTTTATCAAAAGCTTCTGTTAAATCATCTGTTATTGATAGCAACTGCAGCTTTTCTTTTTCTTCATACAGCAGCTTATTCAGTTTTTCTGCCTCTTCTTTAGCTTTCATATATTCAGCATTTCTTTCTTCCAACATTCTGTTCTTAGCCTCTATCTCCTTGTTTTTTTCTTCAAGGGTGGCCAGGTATTGCTCAGATTGTTTTAGTGCATCCATATAGCTGTCAATAAGAACAGCAATTAAAACTGCAATAGAAAATAAGCAAACGAATAAACCAAAAGATAGATCTATATATCTAATCAGATTGGAATCATAACCTACTATTATGTCAGGCCTGTGATACTCAAAAGCCATGAGCCCCCCAACGACTAAAGCAAACAGAAAAAGTATTATTTTTCTCTTTAATCCAATAAGCAATAAGGCGATTATCCCGGCATTTGTTATTATATAAAATGGAATGCTGGTGTAGGTTCCTCCTGTAACAATCCACATGGTTGGGAAAAAAACAAAACTTAACATTATAACAACTATCATTGATATTAGCTCGTAATTCTTTCTGATTCTGAAGACTATATATAATCCTATAGTAATAACACCACAAGCAAAAGATGTTAATACAGCTACCCATCCTAAACCAAGGAAATAGTTCATTATACTACAGGAAAATGACATGCATATTCCTACAATAAAAACCGCATTAAAGATACGATGCCTTAAATTAATATTTTTTTCATATCCCATAGCAACCCTCTCCCCTGGTTTTCTAACATCTCCATTCAACGGCCCCAAAATGACTTAGAACTGGGAATGCCAGAGGAATGAGTGATGTTTAGTCACTCTACTCACCCTGAAAACAATAATTTCACCATACCAAGTTAAAAGGCCGGAATTTATCCATTATATGTCATTATTCTATTTAATTATATATAATTCCCGTTAAAATGTTAAGCAGATTTTTTCTGCTATGTACAATTGTCATGTATCAAGTAATATATTGATGCCAGTTCCTTGTCCAGGCTGAATTTGATGTCAATAAAAAACCCTGTAACGCCAGATTACAGGGTTTTACAAATAATAGGATTTAGGTGCGCACTATTCAGCTTGTATCAAGTAATACATCGATGCGAACTCCTTGCCAAGGCTGAATTTAAGGACCCCATCTTCATATGTAGAAGGAATAACTCCGGCATAGAAGCCCTCTGCATTGACTGCCCACACTTTTAATGTCTCCAGCTCCGTTTTAAGCTCTATATCCACTTCTATAGCCTCTATAAGTATCGGTGGGCATCCTATATCTAACAACCTGTTACGTTCTTCATTGAACTTCATGTCGGTGTTTTCGGACCTGCCAACAGCTGTAAGCAATATATTGTCAGAGAGGTGCAGAGGTTTATCCGTCAGCGAACTTAAAGCGATAGTGGCAAAATCGGTTTTGACTTTGAAACTTATCCCCTTTAAGTCAATCCGGGGTATGCTGCCCACAAAACCGTATACTGCTTTCGTCCTCTCGCTATCGATCCAACCAATTCCCTTTTCCCAGCTTCTGTATATCTCTCCTGTATCAGACAACACTTCTCCCTTATCGCCTATGACTATCTTCTGATCCGGCATGATTGTATTTTTATTTTTATTCTCCTTCATCTCAAAACACATACCAACCTTGTGCTTTTCTGTGATTAAACTCAATGCCGGAATTTCTTCAGGGGTAAGTGCCATATCATCTACCAATATTTCATAGCTTTCATTTGCGCTCTTTACATCTCCCCTTCTGAGCAGTAGAGCAC
>LFTM01000294.1 GCA_001513505.1 Clostridiales bacterium DTU092
AGATGTGTATAAAAGTGAGGTTGGATATATGGAAAAGAAGGATTGCTTGGATATATTGATAGAAAAAAGTCTGCTGGAGTTTGAGGAGGAGCTGGAACTTTTCAAGGACCTTGAATATCCCAATAAGGAAATTGTATGGCAGCGGATAATGAAGAGTATACAAAATGGAGCCAATATGCCCGAGGCCTCCGGACGGTATTCTAAGGTTTCAGGAAGATGGGTCAGAGTGGCTGCTGTTCTTGTATGTATTCTAGCCACGTCCGTGCTGTTTTCTATAGTTACCAACAGCAAACATGTGGATGCTTTTCGCCAGGGGTTAATTGCAACAATACAGCATATAGGCGGTAAAGCAGGCGGAATTAGTTTTGACAGCGATGAGCCGGAGTTTTTGCCTGTCAACGTTGAGGGTAGTCTGGAGAAAGTCCGGCAAGCTTCGGCGGTTGATTTTCCGGTGCCAGGTGAGCTGCCCGATGGCTATCAGTTCAGCAACGCAGTATATTCACAGGTGATGCCGGATGCTGCTATTATTCACTTAACATATAAAAAGAATGATAAGAAACTGAGAATTGAATACCAGTACCAGCTAAGCGGACAGAGTATCACATCTGCAGTATTTACTAAGGACAAGGATTTTGAGGAGCTTAAGATTGATGGCTTCCCCGTGTACTATAAGGAAGCCTCCACCAGAAACGTTATGGTATGGCAGCACGATGTTTTCTTGATTATGGTCGCCGGCGACCTCACATTTGGCGAGTTCGAGGAGCTGTATAGGTCTATGAAGTGAAAAGCCGGGGGAAAAAGTGAGGGGAAGGCAAAGCCTTTCCCTCATCAATCTACGTATATGTGATTGGTAGTGGTAAACTGGTATTCGTAGTAGTCGCCAGCCTCTGCATAGTGTGTAACCTTGAGACGGTAATATCCTGCATATGGTACATTGGCAACGGAAACATGGAAGAAATAATCTGTGTTATAACCTGTGAAGGACTTTGATGCTACGGTTTCCCATATAGAGCCGTTCCACCTTTGCACAAACATAACCAGGCGGCCTTTGGTGCAGTCTTTATAGCATTCAGTAAACGCGTGAAATTCCACTTTGAGGGTGCCGCAGTCTCTGATGCCTCCACCCCATCTAAAAATGAGGTCATCGGTAGGTTTGGATGCATCAATGCCTATGCCCGGGTCCCCCTTTTCCTTTGTGTTGACTACATTCGAGCTTTTAACACTGGGGTCGAATTCGGGTACTGTCTCCTGGGCAAGAGTCACTGCTGATGGTGCAGCCAACATTAGCGATAACAATAGAAGAATTGATATTATTTTTTTCATGAAACCGCCTCCTTTATTTTTTATCCTAATTAATAGATTGTTTTCGGTGTAAAAACGTCACATTTTTTGTAAAATAAATAAGCTGGCAGCTGTTTAGACGCAATCAATGAAATATTTTTAAACTGTGTTTAATGATATTGATGAAGATATGTAGTATAATGTGAATGGGGCCAACACCCTGCTCAGTCTATATAAGGAGTTGTTGATGTATGAAAAAGAAGTTATACCGCTCCAGAACCCAGCGTATGTTAGGCGGGGTATGCGGGGGGATCGCCGAATATTTTGATATCGATCCTTCATTGGTAAGGCTGCTGTTTGTTGCGTTAACATTTATTGGAGGTACCGGGTTTTTTATATACATCGTGGCATCTATTGTAATACCGGAAAAACCGTTATCCGGTGAAAAGGATGAGCATGGTACTTTTGTGGATGCCGATTCAGTTTATGACGGCGTATCAAGTGGCCGTGGTGCCATGATTATAGGTGCTGTATTAATAATTATAGGTTTGCTGTCCCTGGTGAAGAAAATTGTTCCACAGGTATGGTATTATGTAAAGAACATGAGCTGGCCCGTTGCCTTTATAATAATCGGTTTGGCTATCATTGTGATGTCTCTTAAGAAAAGGTAGAAAGACCGGTAGAAACCTGTCATGTATCGTTGCCTGTCCTGACACTTAAAAACCCGTGTCGATAATTTCCATAATTTATTGACACACTCAAGTTGGTGAAGTATAATATAACTGAAATATGAATATATGTTCATATGAACATGCGAATGGAGGTAGTAGCCGTGGGTTATGATGAGAATATCGATGTATGTACGGACGATATCGTTCATGAACAAACATTACAGCATGTCAGAACAAATATGCTGAATGACCAAATTGTAAATGAACTGGCGGAGTTTTTCAGGCTCTTTGGTGATGCCACGCGTTTGAGGATACTTTATGCCCTTTCTTTATCCGAAATGTGTGTATGTGATATATCGGAGTTTCTCGACATGAGCCAATCCGCAGTATCCCATCAGTTAAAGGTGTTAAGACAAAGCCGGCTGGTTAAATACAGAAGGGAAGGAAGGAATGTGTTTTATTCTCTTGATGACGAACATATTCAGCAGATAATTGCTATTGGTCTTAAACACATAAATGAAAAGTATACGGAAAGTTAATGGTTGGTGTAAGGAGGGTTTTTGTGAGGTCACTATTTTTAAACAGGAGCAAGAGTATAGACAGCCCTGATGCCTGTGCAGCCTGTAGCTGCTGCAGCAGTTACAATCCGGCGGACATAGATGATGGAGGTTCAATGACAAGGTTTACCGAACAACTGGATCTTATCATTGGGGCTGTTGTCCTGATAATACCGATAGTTTTTTCACTGCCGCTTGCTGTTGAAAGGATTTTGTACCTGATATCCTATATCCTTATAGGAAGGGACATTGTATTAAATGCTTTTAAAAATACCATAAAAGGAAGGGTGTTTGATGAAAACTTCCTGATGACGATTGCAACAGTTGGTGCCTTTGCCATAGGAGAGTTTACCGAGGCTGTAGCCGTAATGCTGTTCTATCGCGTTGGTGAATGGCTCCAGGACAGTATTGTGGAGAGATCAAAAAGATCCATAACACAGCTGATGAATATAAAGCCTGATTATGCAAATCTGGTAATTGGAGATGCCGTTGAAAAGGTGCATCCTTCTCAAGTCGCCATTGGTGACGTTATCATGGTAAAGCCCGGTGAGAAGGTTCCTTTGGATGGAGTTGTAGTACGCGGACAATCAACGGTGGATACTTCAGCTTTAACCGGAGAACCCATCCCCAGACAGGTGGATGAAGGCGACCAGGTGCTTGCCGGATTTGTCAATCAAAGCGGATTAATATATGTGGAAGCTACTAAGGACTTTGACAACTCTACAGTGGCCAAAATACTGGAACTGATGGAAAATTCAAAAAGCAGAAAGGCGCCCACCGAGAAGTTTATTACAAAGTTTGCAAGATATTATACCCCGGCAGTAGTTACAGTTGCTGTATTGATTGCGGCTGTGCCGCCGTTATTCTTGAATCAGTCCTTTGATGACTGGCTGTACAGAGCTTTGGTATTTCTGGTAATATCGTGTCCCTGCGCACTTGTAATATCTATCCCTGTAAGCTTCTTTGGAGGATTGGGCGGGGCGTCCAGAAACGGTATACTGATAAAGGG
>LFTM01000123.1:0-1105 GCA_001513505.1 Clostridiales bacterium DTU092
TATATTTGTTAAATAAAGCCAATGATATATTTTTGCCATATACAGGATATCAAATATAAATATAAAAACAGACAAAATCAGGCATAAATATAACAAAAGTCCTATATCATCGACATGAATTTTGTATTATAATACAATAAAAGGCTGATTTTATGAAAGTTTATGTATAATAATACCACTTTTTGCGTTTTTGCATACCCCATTCAACAGATTGAATTGGTTCCATCTGTTGAATGGGGCAGAGTTATGACCCCCAAAAAAATGGAAAGGCTAGCACCTTTCCATTTTTTTATTGGATAATACTAATCTTCCTGTTCGATTTCCGTAGATTTCAGCCGCGGATACGGGTTTGAGGGTGAACTGGCTGCATCTTCAAGCTGAGGCGGGAACAGCGGAAGTCTGAAGAATTCATCGCATACATTCTCTGCAAATTCTTCACAGGGAGGAATTTCGCAGAATCCGAATGCAGGTATCAGCAGTTCAACCTTTGCCACAATCTTTAATATTATGGTTATGCACACATCTACATCAAACCTTAACATATCTCCTGATACAGCCTTACCTGACACGCAAATAGCGTTGACCGTACTTTCAAGCTGAAAAGGTATGACCGACTCATCGGGTACGTACAAGATTACGTCCTTAGGTACAACTATAACACTATTGCCGCTACCCTTTTTACAGTTAGCATCTTCAAACATTACTTCAACCGGTATCTCAACTTTTGTTTGAACCCTTGCAAAATTGGGGCGATCCGGCAACCGGGTAATCCTGGTTCCTACCAGTTTGCCTTTAACACTTGTGCTTCGGCAGCCCAGGAATGTAAAAGGTGGTGAAAAATCCGACCAGTGCCCCTTGATATCCTTTACTACAATCCTGACATCATTGAGAGTTTCCTGCTGTAAACAGGCGTCATACACTTTATTTACCTGTATACATACCTTTTCAGTGATCTTTCTGCATCCATCAAAACCGATCCGGGCAGGACTGAGTTCATTTCCTTGATTTTTATAGGAATAGAATGACATCCTTATAACCCTCCTTTTTTTATATACATTGAGAGAAAATACTGTATTTACTCTCAATGCATAATATGAAAAAGAGG
>LFTM01000123.1:1119-4326 GCA_001513505.1 Clostridiales bacterium DTU092
TTATTTGTGATAACTGGCTTAACATTATCTGAAAAACCAGGGGTGATAAAATATTGGCGGCTGACATAATATTTAGTAAAAGACGAGTCATGAAACGGGTGATATATATGAAATTTAACAGTATTAAATCCTTCCTGCTGAAATCACCATCAGGGACAATCTGGCATTTTTATCTTTCCCATGAGAATAGAATATTGTACACGTCCATGGATGAAAAACCTTTGGAACAGCCGTTAGCATTAAATTTACAGCACATAAAAGACTTCGAGGCCACCATAGATCCTGACGGCATAGTTCATCTGCTGGTACTAACCCAGGTACATCAGCTGATATATTATCGGTGGGATGGTGTTAAGTGGCAGCACCAGATGGTAGAGCATAACCGCTACCGGGTTCAGTATATCCCCTATTTTGCTGTACTGGCATCCCGTAAACATATACATATTGTATACTGTATAAAAGGTCAATCAAGGCGATCTTCCGAAATTATAATGCACTATGTTGGGAAAAATAATGAATGGAATGGCGGAAGGGTATGGGTGTTCACTTCCGAGCGTATAACCAGACTCCACAGTACTTTTGCTGACTGTGACGACCGGATCCATCTTCTGTTCAGCCAAAAAAAAGATGATGAATACCTTCTGCGATACTCACAGTTTAATCCCGAATCTCTTAACTGGTCAGACCCCGCCAACATTTACAGTTCCGGTTATCACTACCCGGACTGTAATTTATACGTACATCAGGATGGGCATATACATATTATATGGAAGGAACAGGATAAGGATGGATACTCGATTATGTATCTTTCCATGTCTGACAGCCCGGCTCCGCCTGGTGAATTTAAATCAACAAAAGTGTTATACAAAGGTGAAATCGAACCCGTTCATCCCATCCTGTTTTTTGAAGAAAAACTATACTGTCTATGGGAGATGAAGGGCAGCATATATTATATTTTATCAATGGATATAGGAAAAAACTGGAGTGATATAATGATGTTGCCTGACAGTGTTTCCGGTTCCCCCACCTTTTACAGTTTTACCGCTTTTGACATACCCGGCACACCTCCAACAGTAAAATTATGGAGTACAGACTATGAAAGATTCCCGGATAACATAAAAGTACATCAAACAGCCGGTAAAACCGATGCTAAATACATCTTTCGTACTAAAAACACATCACATTTTGCAGATAAAGAACAACTGGACAATATACAAAAAAACCTTAACAGACTTGAGAAAAGATTAAAAACCGTTGAAAGGCAGTTGGAAAACATAATTCCAGCCGTATATGTACTTCAGGATCAGTTCAGGCAAACAAACAAATCAAAGTATTATATTGAAGCCACGATAAAAAAGCTTAATTTCCAAATGGAACAGCTTATAAACCGCAGCAGCAGATATACTTCTGTGAATAAAGCAAAACATGAAACTATAGTGACATCACCAGATGAACAAACCCCGTCACACGATGCACAATCTCCCAAACTCCAGGATACACATCCCGCACAACCGGATGAATCCGGGACCCGGGGAAAAACCAGCCATGCTCTTCAAGATAGATCAGAACAACATTCTCAGACAATATCGGATCTGTATCCTCAAGCAACGCCTGAACAACCACCTCAAAGCATAGCACCAGAAACAAAAACACAGCAGACCGACGGTCTGAATAACGCTCAGAGCCGGTCTGCTGCTGCGTGGCAAAATAATGGTGATACCAATAGGATAAGTCTGGGTAATGTGGACATACTAATCAACCCCGAGGATGATGACCTTTAATTCTGCTGGTTTGGTTTGAGGGGTTCAACCAGAGCATGTTCAAGTACCTGCTCCATATAATCCACCAGTATTATCCGGACCTTGCGTTTGATGTTGTAGGGTATGTCGGTCAAATCCTTCTCATTCTCGGCGGGTACCAGTACTTTGGAAATTCCGGCCCGGTGTGCCGCCAGCACTTTTTCCTTTAAACCCCCGACAGGTAATATCCTTCCCCTTAACGTTATCTCACCCGTCATGGCAACCTGGCTGTGAACGGGTATATCTGTAAGGGCAGATATAATTGCAGTAGTCATGGTAATACCTGCTGAAGGACCGTCCTTCGGTATAGCTCCTTCAGGAACATGAACATGGATATCCATATCGTTATAAAAATTCTGATCTATACCAAAATCCCGGGCTTTTGAACGAATATAGCTGAAACCGGCCTGGGCCGACTCCTTCATGACATCACCCAGCTGACCGGTCAGCACCAGTTTTCCCGTAGCCGGCATGGTAGCAACCTCAATGGATAAGGTATCCCCTCCCGCTGCAGTCCATGCCAGACCGGTAGCTATACCAACCCGAGCCTGTTTTTCAGCCTTATCGTACCAGTATATGGGTACACCAAGATATTTTTTCAGATTGGCACTTGTAATACGTACCCGTTCCTGTTTGGTCTCCAGTATTCTCCTGGCTGCCTTCCGACAGATGCTTGCTATTTGACGTTCAAGGTTACGAACCCCTGCCTCCCGGGTGTAATTATTTATTATATCCCTAATCGCGCGCTCGGGAATAATGATGCTGCCTTCCTTTAAACCGTGCTGTTTTATCTGTTTTGGAATAAGATACCTGGAAGCAATATTCAGCTTCTCCTCCTCGGTATAACCGGGTATCTGGATAACCTCCATACGATCCAGCAAAGGTCTGGGAATGGTGTCCAGAGTATTTGCCGTTGTAAGAAACATTACTTTGGAAAGATCAAAAGGAAGCTCCAGGTAATGATCCCTGAAAGCATAGTTCTGCTCGGCATCCAGGACCTCCAGCAGAGCCGAAGCCGGATCGCCCCGGAAATCGCTGCTCATCTTATCAATCTCATCAAACAGGAATACAGGATTCTTAGAACCGGCCTGCTTCATATAGGAAATAATACGACCGGGAATGGCCCCCACATAAGTTCTGCGGTGACCGCGAATTTCAGCTTCATCCCGTACCCCACCAAGGGACATTCTGACGAATTTCCGGTTTAAAGCCCGGGCAATAGATCTGGCTATGGAGGTCTTGCCAACACCGGGAGGACCTACGAAACACAGTATAGGGCCTTTCATATGCCGGGTCAGCTGGTGTACAGCCAGATACTCAAGCACCCGTTCTTTGACCTTGCTCAACCCATAGTGATCCTCATCCAGTATCCTGGCGGCATTTTTCAGGTCCAGGTTGTCCTCAGTCT
>LFTM01000228.1 GCA_001513505.1 Clostridiales bacterium DTU092
CCTTCAGGCGAAATCGGAGAAATATGCTATATATACAACATAGATGAAACCTCGTATATACAGGCTGAAATAGTTGGATTTAATAATGAAAGTATATTACTCATGCCGTATGGTGAACTTCAAGGGGTTGGTCCGGGAAGCAAGGTGCTGTTAACAAATAAAAAATTTACGGTATCTGTCGGATTAGGCTTAATTGGGAGAATATTAGATGGTTTCGGAAATCCGATTGATGGTAAAGGACACATTGAGGTTCAGGAATCTGCTTCCATTAACAACCTTCCTCCTCATCCCCTGAACCGTCAGCGTATACTGACTACGTTGGTGCTTGGGATTAGGGCTATAGATGGTTTGTTGACATGCGGCCGGGGTCAAAGGTTGGGAATTTTCTCCGGGAGCGGTGTTGGCAAAAGTACATTGCTGGGTATGATTGCAAGAAATACTCAGGCTGATGTAAATGTAATTGCTTTAATTGGCGAAAGGGGACGTGAGGTCAGGGATTTTATTGAAAAAGATTTAAAAGAGGACGGGCTTAAACGTTCCGTGGTGGTCGTTGCCACATCCGATCAGCCTCCCTTAGTACGTCTAAGGGCTGCTTTTGTAGCCACAACTATTGCTGAGTTTTTCAGAAGCCAGGGGAAGGATACCTTGCTGATGATGGATTCTCTGACCCGTTTTGCAATGGCTCAGCGTGAAGTGGGTCTGGCTATTGGGGAGCCACCGGTTTCCAGAGGTTATACTCCGTCGGTATATTCGATTTTGCCAAAGCTTTTGGAGAGAGTCGGCAATAGTGAGAAAGGTTCTATCACTGGATTATATACCGTTCTGGTGGACGGCGATGATTTTAACGAACCCATAAGCGATGCTGCCAGAGGTATTTTGGACGGCCATATAATGTTATCTAGAGAACTGGCCAATCGCAATCACTATCCGGCCATTGATGTGCTCAACAGTGTAAGCAGGGTAATGCGGGATATTACCAAACCCGAACACTATGAAGCGGCAACAATGATAAAAACGCTTATGGCAGCATACAGAGAAGCGAGGGATCTTATTAATATCGGGGCTTATCGGAGGGGGAGCAACGCAGAAATTGACGAGGCAATTGAAAAAATGCCGCAGATAAATGATTTTTTACAACAGACGGTTGATGAAAATTCAAGTTTTGATGACACCCGACAGTGGTTGTATAAGATAGTAAAATCTAAAGCTTCTTAGACTTAGGTAGGGATGCCGGAAATGGCTAAGTTTAAGTTTTCTCTGGAAACTATTTTAAAGGTAAACAAACTTAGAAAAAAACAGACGGAATCAGAGTTCACCACCGCCCAGGCTTACCTGAACCAGCAGTATAAAATTCTTGTGGATATGTACAACGAGCTTAATTTGATTACCGATGATATGGTTAATATGGCGGTTAAAGGAACATCGGTACATATAATCAGAATGTATGCTGACTATGTACATGCCATACGTCAAAACATAAGACAACAGGAACAAATTGTTAAACGTGCTGAAAATCATGTAGAGGAAATAAAGGCCAGATTAGTAAACTTAATAAAAAGAACTAATGTATTGAATGAACTAAAAGAAAAACAATACAGAGATTACATCTTTGATTTAGAAAAAAAATACCAAAAAACCATTGATGAGTATACCGGTTATAAACTATATCGGCAAGGTGGATATCTAAATGGCTAATCAGTTTCAGAATATAAACAAAAAAAGGAAGAAGTCTTTCAAAAGCATCATTATTATCACCGTGATTCTGTTTATTGTCGTTTTAGCCGGATTATTGTTTTTGTTTGACTTTGGAGGAGTTAGGGCGAAGGTAACGGCAGTATTCAGCAAATCGACCGGTAGTGATGTTCTTTCAGAAGAAAAAATTAAGATACAAAAGGAATGGCAGAATATAGAGAATGAGAAAGCAAGGCTGAAGCTGATAGAAGACGAGCTGAACAATCTCCGTTACAGATTGGAAAACAAACAACAGGAATTGGAACAGAAGGATATTGAGTTGCAGCAACGGGAAAACGAAATTGAAATATTGCAGAAAGAATTATCTTCACAGATGGAAGATATAAAACAAGTCGCCAAGCTATACGAAAACATGTACGCTGAACAGGCTGCCTCCATCTTATCCGAGATAGAGGATAACAGCCGGGTAATACAAATACTTAAAAATATGTCCAAACAAAAAAGCGCTGAAATTTTAGGGCTTATGGAACCAAAAAAAGCTGCAGATTTAACTAATGACATGATGAGTAGTGATGAACTGCCTTATGAGGCAAATGATTAATATAAATATAAAAAAATAAAACCGGAAGGAGGTGATAGGCCAATGGTGATGTTTGCGATACAACATGTGCTGTCGCATAAAGATGAGCCTGAAAAGAAAGTCTCTGACAATGGGTCTGCTCAAGATGGCGGCTGTATCTTTAATGATTTGCTGC
The DNA here is from genome assembly GCA_001513505.1 of Clostridiales bacterium DTU092. Taxonomy (GTDB): domain Bacteria; phylum Bacillota; class Clostridia; order Caldicoprobacterales; family Caldicoprobacteraceae; genus DTU074. Next base: position 2,448 of record LFTM01000228.1, read on the forward strand.
AAAATATTTTAATTAGAATCTGGTAACACCTGACGGC
>LFTM01000237.1 GCA_001513505.1 Clostridiales bacterium DTU092
TGGCAGCCAGAGCCATACCTACCCCTACGGATATTCCCATCCCAAGGGAACCGGTGGACATATCTACACCCGGCAATGTGAACATACAAGGATGTCCCTGCAAAGGACTGCCCAATTGCCGTAGTGTGTTGAGTTTTTCTTCCGCAAAAAACCCCTTTCGTGAAAGAACAGCATAAAGAGCTGGAGCTGCATGACCCTTGCTTAGTATTAGACGATCCCTGTCTTCCCAGCCAGGTTCATCCGGCCGGACATTTAAAAAACGTTCGTACAGCACCGTCAAAATTTCAGCACATGACAGGCTGCCGCCCGGGTGTCCGCTTCCTGCCTTGTAAAGCATGTCAATAATGGATATGCGAAGTTCACGGGCCGCTTTCTTCAATTCATGTATTGAAAGCATTGATAATCCTCCTTACAATTTTTATTTGCTACACATTTTCCGGTTGTATTCTGATATCCTGGGAAGTACAAACTCCGCAGCCTGACGCGCGGCTGTATCAGGATCGGGTTTGGGCAAAATCTCAATGGAGGCCCATCCGTTGAACCCGGCTTTTTCAAGTGCACCAAACACTTCATCAAAGTCCAAATGTCCGCGCCCGGGGGCCAGCCTGTTCGAATCCGCCAAATGTATGTAACGAATCAGGTTCGAATGTCTTATAAGACTCTCACCTATCCTGGCATCCTCTATATTCATATGGAAAACATCGGGCATAAGCCCCAGGTTAGGCCTTCTCACCTTCTCAACCAGTTCGGCAGCTTCGTTAAGGTTGTTTATAAAATTGATCTCGTAACGGTTTACCGGCTCAATTATGATATCTACTCCCAGAGGCCCTGCAATATCACAAACCCGTCTTGCGGTATCAATAAAGATCTCTTCAGTTCTTTCAACGGTCTGTCCTTCGGGTATAAAGCCCCTGATCCTCCCTACATTAACCAGTCTGCCAAAGTCACTGGCCAGCTCAATTAATCCTTTAAAAACCTCTACAACCTTAGCCCGCATTTCTGCATCGGGATGGGTAAAGTACAGGCCCAGATCTGCAAAGACCTGACCGGTACTGATACAGCTGACTTCCATATCATTATCCTTAAGCCACCGTTCCAGTTTGTCCCTGTCTATTTCGTCAGCTGTTTTAAGTGCAAGTTCCACTCCATGGTATCCAAAATCAGCTGCCTTCTTTATCGATTCCTCAAACCCGCGCCATACTACAAAAGCCGAAGGCAACGCACTTTTACCGGCAACCGCAACCGATAGCTTCATTGATCATCACCCTCTTCTACAATACCAAGCGCGTGCTTACGCATTAGTTCAGCAGCCAGCTCGCCATTTCCGCCTTTAATAGCTTCTAAAATTTTATAATGCTGCTTTACGTCCCGCTGAACTTTTTCCGGTGTAACACATTTGGATAACCGGTAAAGCTGGACTTTGGCATCCAGCCTTTCCATTATTTCATATATATAATTATTATCAGTGCATTTAGCCATTTGGAGATGAAGACTGCTGTCCTTTTCAAAAACCAAAGCCATGTTTTGTTCAGCTGAAGCCTCTTCGCACTCCCTCGCCAGCCTCTCAAAAATTTGGTACTGTGCGTCTTTTACCTTGCCGGCAATGCTTTTTGCAACATATTCCTCAATAACTGCCCGGATCTCTGCAACATTTTCTGCTTCTTTTTCATCCAGCTGTATTACCTCTGCATAGCTCCTTGGTTTAACCTGAATAAGCCCGTAAGCCTCCAGCCTTTTCATCGCTTCCCTCACAGGTGTCCTGCTAACGCCCAGAGCCTCGGAAATCGCCTGCTCCGATATCTTTTCCCCACCTTTAAACTTGCCCGACAATATCATCCTCTTTATATAATGATATACCTGATCTGCTATGCTTTCCTTTCTTATCTGAACTACCTGCATGTAAAGCTATTCTCCCTTCAGGATAAAGTGTTATCAACCTTATCAGTCAGAAAATATTCTGCCTTACTTATTTACCGTTTAACTGATTCTCGTCTGCTATCCACAAATCATCGCTGCACATGACTTCTTCAGCCTCGCGGATCAAGCCCAGGGATATATCGTGGCGTCCCCCCTCATATCCGGTAGTCAGCCAGGCTTCAAGAATGTCCAGCGCTTCAAATACTCCGGTAATCTTGCCGCCTAAACATAATATATTTGAATCGTTATGAGCCCGCGTCATTTTGCCCATATATGTGCTGGTACAAAGTGAAGCCCTCACTCCCTTGTATCTGTTGGCAATAATGCTCATCCCGATTCCCGTTGAACAGATTAAGATTCCCCGTGAAGCCTCGCCCCGGGAAACAGCTCCTGCTACCAGAGATGCATAATACGGATATCTGACAATCTCGGTAGAGTTGGAGCCTACATCCTTGTATGGAATCCCCTTTTCTTCCAGGTATTTAAGTATATGCTGCTTTAATTCAAAACCTCCATGATCATTGCCGATCCATATGGTTTCTTTGTTCATTTGCCGTTCCTCCTTATTTGTGCTTACTAAAAGAATTTATAAAAAGAAATGATACATCTGATATACTGTATATTGTATACAATTATTATTGTATTTTAGTTAATTCTGCCTGTCAATATAAAATAATGCGGATAATATTGGGATATGATAACTTCATCTACAACATAAATATCTATTTGCACCTAAAATGTGAGAATGATTTTACACACCTTTTCCGGTTCCTCGTCATACAATCGAAATGCTTCCTTTACTCTTTCCATGGGAAAAACGTGTGAGATAATGGCTGAAGGTTCAATGTCCTTTGCTTCTAACCACCGGATAACCTCCGGAAACTTGTTTCTGTTCAACCTGGATCCTACTATGTCAAGCTCCCTCTTCATTATATCTATGGGTGCGATTTTAGCAGGTTCTTCAGGGAATCCTAAAACGACTATACGGCCGGCCTGGGAAACCAGCCTGGAAACACAGAGTTCAAACAGGCTGATGCTGCCTGTAGCCTCAAATATAAGATTTACGCCTTCGCTATTGGTAAAATCCATTACCACCTTTTCCAGATCGGTTTTGCCTGTATTTACGACCTGATCTGCTCCCATTTCCTTTGCTCTCTCCAACCTGCTGTCTATAATATCTATTATCATAGCTTTTGCTCCAACCCTTTTGACTGCCTGGAGAATAACAAGACCGATGGGGCCTGCCCCACATATTAAAACGCTGTCACCGGCACAAAGCCGGCCTCTGTCAACAGCCTCGGCGGCAATACTGAAAGGTTCAATTACAGCGGCTTCCTCCCATGATAAATAATCAGGAATTCTATGGACATTACCGGCATTTACCTTAATATATTTACTGTAGCCTCCGTCAACATGGACCCCGAGAACTTTTACACTGCTGCATACATTATGCCGGCCGATCCTGCAGGCATAACACTCTCCACATGAAATGACAGGATCTACCGCTACCTTGTCTCCCGGCTTAAAATCCTTTACCATGCTTCCTGCCTTATAAATTTCACCTGCTATTTCATGACCGATAACTCTGGGATATGTAGCAAAAGCGGATCTTCCATGATATATATGCAGGTCAGAACCGCATATCCCCGCCGCCTTTACCCTTACAATAACCTCGTCTTTGTCCGGTTCAGCAGGCATTGGCCTTTCAAGCACGGATATTTCACCCGGTTTTGGTATGACGATAGATTTCATACAATCACCTTCTGTGATGTGTATTCTTCGGTTCCTTTAAGAGGTTGAAAATGCACTTTTCCAATAAGAACTGTTCTATGCCACGCTTCCCTAAAATAATCACCAATTGTAGGCTCATTTTCCGGAAACTTTGTTCCTAAAGACCAGGCTCGGTGCTGATTGGAGAACTCCCTCTTTATTTTCTGGCACTTAAAATCATATCAATAATCTCATCTTCTGTGTCCAGTGTATCATAATCGCCTGTTAACTGCCTTGGATAGTGATACATGATGCCTCTTTTTTCATTCTTTTCAAGACATTCTAATAGTAATTCTCCGCCGTAACGCTTTA
>LFTM01000263.1:0-4198 GCA_001513505.1 Clostridiales bacterium DTU092
CATAATAAATATATAGTATTACTATTATTTCTAATAGCAATACTATAAATCCAAGCCCTAACATAAGAGGTAGATCATACTGCTCATTCTTTATAAGCCCCAAATCCACCAAGGCCATGTACTGTTCCTCTGTCACCGGCTGACCATCCTGAACAATGTACTGACCTTTCTTAAAAAAGACCTTCTCCACTTCCTGAGCTGCTTTCTCTTTTTCGGCTTCCGTTGCCTCCCGGTCATACACCATATTAGGCTTAAGCAGCGATAAACCGATGGTAGTACCTACCAGGCGCAGATCATTTGATAGAGGCAAAGTAAGTATTTCATTACGGAGTGTGTTTTTTGCTTCCAATAAATTATCTTCTTTTATTCTAAGATCCAGCAAATTAAACAAAATCTGGATCAAATGCTCTTGTAGCTGCATAATTTCAGATTCATCGGTTTTAATACACACGATCAACTCTTCATTTGAAAGTTCAACACTCAAATTGGCTTTTAACTGTTCCAGAAACTGTTTATCCAAAATCTGATCATAATTCGAGGCAGAATCAGCCTGATTATCGTTGGAACTGTTTTCTACAGGTGGTTCATCTGTATTTTCGACAGTAACTCCTTCTGTATTTCCCTCTAAATTTGAATCATCCAAATCATTTTGTTGTTCCCTTTTAAATTCTTCAAATCTCTTTTCCACCATTCCCCGTATAACGTTAATTTCTTCAAACACTTGATTGACTTCTTCTATGGTGTTTATCTTTATATCCTGATTAAATCTGTATATAGGAGAGACGCTCTGTTTTGCCTGCTCAATCCTTTTCTGGGTTGCTATTTTATTCTCAATATCCCTGGGGGCGCGAATAGGCTCATTAGGAATATCTCCTACTTTTAAGTTATATCGTTTTGGGGAAATAGAATACAGCATAATCACAAACACAATTACATAGGTAATTACTGCGATAATAATTTTCCATATCAGCTGCCCCGTTAACACTTTTGATAATTGCTTATTTGTGTGAAGCCGGTTTTTATTAATCACCGTCTGGTTCATGACTATGATCCTCCTGCTTATTTCCAGGCTCACTACTACTATATCGTTCATATGCCTGAACAATCTGTGTTACCAGCTCGTGTCGTACTATATCCCTTTTGGTTAAAGATACAAATTCAATACCCTTTATACCCTTTAAAACATTCATAGCCTCAACCAGCCCGGATTTTTTCCCTCTCGGTAAATCAATCTGTGTAATGTCACCTGTTATAACTACCTTAGAACCAAAGCCCATACGGGTTAAAAACATCTTCATCTGCTCTGATGTGGTATTTTGTGCTTCGTCAAGAATTATGAAGGAATCCTCCAAAGTTCGTCCCCTCATATAAGCCAGGGGCGCTATTTCTATGGTGCCCCTTTCAATCAGCTTCAGATAGTTTTCCAGCCCAATTAAATCGTACAATGCATCATACAGCGGACGCAGATAAGGATCTACCTTGTTCTGTAAATCCCCGGGTAAAAAACCCAGTTTTTCACCTGCTTCTACCGCCGGCCGGGTTAATATTATTCGGCCTACCTCCCTGCTCTTATATGCTGCCACAGCCATTGCCATTGCCAGATAGGTCTTACCAGTACCGGCTGGTCCTATGGCAAAAACAATATCATTTTGTGCAATTGCTCTGACATATGCTTTTTGCCCCAGAGATTTGCATCTGACCGGTTTGCCTTTGTGGGTTATACATATAATGTCAGCTGCTATGTCTTCGATCAGATCCTCCTTACCTTCCGTAGCCAGCTGTATGGCATACCTTATCTGAGCTCTGTCTATGGATTCCTTTCTTTCTATCATATCAAGAAGCTTGGAGATGACGGTATAGGCAAGATCCACTTGCTGGGAATTTCCAGTAATAATAAGATTGGTTCCGCGGGTTATAATATTAACCCCTGTCTCTTCTTCTATCAATTCAATATTTTCATCGAAGTTACCAAAAAGCATTCTCATGCTTTCCAGACTGTTAATCTCGATTATCCTGTCTTTCGTGAAGTGTTCCAAACAAAGAGCCTCCTAATTATAAATTGTCTGCTGCACGGCGATATCCTCAATAGCTTCCAGATACACCGTTGCCTTTACCTCTATATTTTCTATGATATCGTATTTCACCTTTTTGTCAACAACTTTCGCATTTTCCGGTACTTTTTTGCTGGCGCTCCGGTATGCCATATCATAGGCTTTGGTTTTGGCATCCTGCAGCTTTGTATTACTTTTGAGTTCTTCAACCTCATAATATTCCCTCACAATCAATGCAATGGGGATAGAACCTCTTTGATCAATAAATGGTATTCTTTTCTCCTCAACTTCATATTTTTTGAAGGGAATCTCCTTTTTTTGTAATTCTACAACCCATTTTCCCAGATCAAGAAATTTATGTTCAATTTTTTTCCCAGTACGTTTGGTCACAGCCTTATTAAATTTCCACGTTCCGTTTCCCTCATACCAGGTTCGTGCATTTACCTGAGCCATGGCATGGACATATCGTACAGCATGCGTTTCCTGATCCTCAATAACTCCGCTTACTAAAAGCTGTCCTTTTCTAACCGTTTCACCAACTTCGACAACCGGTTCTCCTTCTAAAACCACCATCTCGCTAATAATACCGTCCTTTGCTGCTACAATATTGCAGGGGATACTTCTGTCAAGCATAGGTGGCGGATTGGTAGTTTCAACAACCCGTACCAATGCTTTAGTACCTTTTATTTGAATGCTTACCCACCACAGCCCGGGCATATCTATAATAACTTTATTTGCAATGGTTGATGTATCCAAACCTCTCTTATATGCACCGGGCATAATACCATGTTTGGCTAAAACCTGCAATAATTCTGTTTCAGATACTTTGACAGCACCCTCAATCTCAACTATCCAGATAAAAGAAGACAACCCGTATATAATGATCAAAAAAACCGTTAATCCAATTACAAGCATCTTCCTGTGCTTAAAACGATTCAGAACAAAAGGCAGGCCTCTTTTGTCCAAAATCCTGACACTGCATCTGGTTGTTCTCACAATCTTTTTTAGCCTTTTAAACCCGTAAATATTGATACAGGCAGTCATGGCTGTGTAGCTATAACGGTCAATATCCCACATGTAAATACCTTTGCTTATAGTCAGATTAATAAATCTTTCCAGGGATAGTCCTTCCACCCGTATCACTAAATAACCAAGTAAATAATTCCACAGTCTCAAAAACAGCAATACCGATCACCTCGGTCAGAGAAATTCAACAGTTTTGATTTCGCCTGTTACCATTATGTCGTCTACAGCGATATTCTTTAGATTCATGTTTGCCCCTTGAACGCGTATCACACCGATCGTTGAATTTAGTCTTATCCTCTGAGGGGTATATTCGATAATTCCTTTGTGATTTTCAACCAGCATCTGGATATTGCCGATCATACTGATTTTCGGCAAATTAAGGGTAATCTCTTTAGGCAGTTCAAACATTTCTGAAACGGTCGATTTTACCTGATTCAGTTTTCTTTTTTTCATCCATATCCCCCCCAATACTAAAATAGTATGCAATAAAAAGAAAAACTAGAATGCTAACGCATCCTAGTTTTTGGCTTCTATCTTATACAGTTCTTTAACATTGCCAGCGGAATTATTCTCTGGCTGTCGAATTATCCTCTGCGACGGGATTTTGGGGGCAGTAAAATCTCTGAGAGGATGATCCCGTTTATAAGAGAATCTTTGCTGAAGGATAGCTTTCTCTGATGTTCTGAAAAACGTTTGGTGTTTGTATACCTCTGTATGTCGGAATCATAGGATGTATAAGCGGGTTGAGATTCGGAGAAAAAATCCGTCTGTGTACCGGTATCTTCCATTTTATCTTTTATCTCAACGGATTTTCCGGTGCTATAACGTTTAATATCAGCTGTTTTATCACCGGCACGTTTAATTTGGTTATCGATAGTACTCTTCGGGAAGGGCCGGTGGGTTGTACCTCTGCGGCCGGCCTGACCAATTGCCTTTAATATGTTCCCGATTACACTAACTATTATAAATATAATAATTATCTCAAACATCAACCATCATCCCCTAACGGTGTGGTTATTTTTTGTCCTCATCAGGATTTTCTTCCCTTCCCATCCTTGCGATAGAATCCCGCATCTGGGTATCGGCAATTATATTCCTCATATTATAGTAATCCATAACAC
>LFTM01000263.1:4211-6169 GCA_001513505.1 Clostridiales bacterium DTU092
AGCTTTCCTTCCCGCAATGCCGCAGCCATTGCCTTCGGGACTTCAGCTTCCGCCTCAACCACCTTAGCCCGCATCTCCTGCACAGTAGCCTTCATCTCCTGTTCTCTGGCTACGGCCATTGCGCGTCTTTCTTCAGCCCTGGCCTGAGCTATACGCTTATCTGCTTCGGCCTGGTCAGTTTGCAGCTGCGCTCCAATATTCCTCCCCACATCAACATCAGCAATATCAATTGACAATATTTCAAATGCTGTTCCCGAGTGCAGACTTTTTCCCAGTACCGTTTGGGAAATACTATCGGGGTTTTCCAAAACCTCTTTGTGGGACTCGGCAGAACCTACAGTTGTTACGATACCCTCTCCTACACGTGCCAGTATGGTTTCTTCCCCTGCTCCTCCAACCAGTCTGTCTATATTTGCCCTTACTGTAACACGGGCTTTAACCATTACCTCAATACCATCCTTGGCTACTGCAGATACTTTTGGGGTTTCAATAACCTTGGGGTTTACACTCATCTGTACCGCTTCCAGCACGTCTCTCCCGGCCAAATCAATTGCAGCAGCTCTTTCAAATTCCAAGGGTATATTAGCCCTTTGAGCAGCTATTAATGCATTTACCACCCGGTCAACATTTCCGCCAGCCAAATAATGGGCTTCCAGTTTATCTACCCCCAAATCAAGACCGGCTTTTGTTGCCTTTATAAGAGGATTAACAATCCGGGAAGGTATTACCCTCCTTAACCGCATACCAATAAGATTCACAATGCCGATCCTTACTCCTGCCGCAAGGGCGGATATCCATAAACCTAACGGCACAAAAGTAAGAATAATCGCAAGCACTATTATAACAACAATGATCAAAACCATTAAAAATAAAATTGATTCTGGCATTTTATCATCTCCTTAATAAATTTTATAATCAGGCTTTATTCAACGTCAATAATGCTTAAAGCCTGGTTACAACAATCCTTGAGCCCGTGACTTCAACCACCGTAACCTTTTCCCCGGATGAAATATAAACACCGTCTGAAACCACATCATACTTGGTTCCATCTATCTCGATAATCCCCGCAGGCCTCAACGGGGTAAGCACTGTGCCTGTTTTGCCCATCAAATCTATCGATGTTTCAAACTGTGCAGCATGCTTGCTGTCAGCTGGTTTTACAGTTTCCGTTAAAATCAACCTCTTAAATAACCTTGCACCGCCAAAATACTTGCTAAAAACAGGAACGGCAATTAATACAGTTAAAATAGAAATCCCAACGGAAACTATTCCCTTCAGAGGATCTGATGCTGCAAATATCAGACCTGCCAATATAGCTATTATTCCGCTAATTCCCACTACTCCAAATCCGGGTATGGTCATTTCAATTCCCAATAATATAAGCCCTATTATGAACAATAACACAGCCCACCATTCTGTATTCCCTGCCAAAAAATTTCCACCGAAATAAAGTGCAAAACAAACTATCCCCAGAATACCCGGTAAGCCAAACCCCGGTATAAAAATCTCAATAACAACTGCAATCGTACCTATCAAAAGAAGCAGTGAAGCAACTTCCATGCTGGTCAGAAACTGTGCTATTTTTATTTTATAATCGGGCTCAACTTTGTACCTTTGAGAATCCGACCAGCCCAGATACGCAATAGCTTCTTCCAGTCCGTGGACAACCGCATCAGCATATCCGTGCTCTTTGGCTTCCTCAGCCGTCATATCCAACAGGGAACCTTCTTTGGTAAGCCCCGGAATGTCAATGGATTTATTCACCATAGCAGCTGCTATCTCAGGATCCCTTCCTCTAAATTTGGCGGCACCTCTGAACTCAGCGCTTATTGCCGCCACATTTTTTTCGCTGTAAGGGATCGGCTCTGCAGCTCCAATATGACTGGCCGGAGCCATCACTATAGTGTTTGCTGCAATTGATATCAATGCACCGGCGGATACTGCTCTGTCTTTTATAT
>LFTM01000322.1 GCA_001513505.1 Clostridiales bacterium DTU092
CTCCAGCACCTTGCCTCCGTTTGCAACTGCTGCTACATACCTGGCCAGAGCCAGCGGGGTAACCTGCACGTACCCCTGACCAATTCCGGACATTACAGTTTCCAATGGATTCCATTTCTTATACGGGATCAATACATTATATTTTATTTTATTTGCCAAATCAGCCAGTTTGGCACGCTGCTGTCTCAGAAAACTCTTGTCCCCATCCTCGTTAAAATATCCTAGTTCATTCTGTATAATATCCATTATTTCCAAGCCTGGAGTATCATAGGGCAGATCGGCAAGCCTCTGAATATGCTCGTTCTGGGTGTCAGGATCCACATCTTTGAAACAACCGGCCTCGGTCATATATTTTCTTATTCCGTAAATGATATTAAAACGATTGTCATAGGCCTTTCTTTCAGGACCTCCTATGGAAGACGCCACTTCTTCAATTTCCAGCCCCGTATTCCCTTCCAGGCCGAAACGCTTTCCCCATTCCCCTAATTTTTCAATTCCAAGCCGGTCGGCCACTTCGTAGAAAAAGTAGTCGCATGAGTGTTTTAATGCATCTACAAAATCTTCACGTCCATGATACCCGGGCCTGGCCCAGCATCTTGGGCCCTGTCCTTTGCTGTATTTGTCGTACCTATATGCATCATATATCTGCTCATGCAGACTTATTTTCCCTTCCATTAATCCGGCAATGCCAACCATCATTTTAAAAACTGAACCGGGAGCAAAACGTTCCTGAAAAGCCACGGATGTTAACGGCTTACCCTTTGCTTCCAGTAAACTGTCAAAATCCTCATTGGAAATTGAAGGAATAAACAAATTAATATCGAAAGACGGATAACTTGCAAGCACCAAAACCTCGCCGGTATTTACATCTATTACAACGGCCGCACCCCTTTCAGCCAGAGGTGCATATTTATCCCCTACATAAGGCTCTTCCCCGTCAGCCATTTTTTGTATTTCCTCACCTAAAATATCTTCCGCTATCTTTTGAAGACGGCTATCCAGGGTAAGCATAACGTCATTGCCATCCTCCGGAGGTTCTTCCTCCAAAACACGGACCACCTTTCCGGTAGAATTAACCTCAGCCCACATTCTGCCATGCTTGTCCTTTGTATTGGCGGTTAACCATTTTTCAGCGTACTTCTCTATGCCCCTCTTTCCAATCCTGTCTACCGATAAATCGTAGCCGGCCTCCTTTAAGTCAATGCCGTTTGACTTGTATTCCTCAACATCCTCAGTACTGATACTTCCTACATACCCAATGATGTGCGCCGCCACATCACCCATAGGATAATACCGCGCTGTTTCAACCGATACCTGCAGCCCCGGCAGTTGACCGCTGTAAGCTTCAATCTGGGCAATGGTTTTTTGATTTACATCTGTTGCCACACGTATGGGATTGGGACGGTAACGATTCATATATATATCCAGCCGGATTGAGACAATTCTGCGGGCTATATCATCCGGCAAACTGCTGTCAACTTCAAACCTTTCCCTTAAGTGATTGAGCATTTCTGCAGGTGAAAGATATTCCTTTACTCCCGCATCTTTCTTCCACCGTTCGAACTCCTTATTTTGAACCTCGGCATCCTTGTCCTCCCAGACATAATACAACTGGCCGTTTTCCCTTATTTTTATAGGTATATTGTCAACCAAACGGTTTATATCATCATTATCTTCAATAATTTTTATAATATCATACAATAGCTGATTAAGCTCATTATCTTTAGTGGGTATTCTTTCCCTTGCCAACTCCACTACAAAAATCTGCTTGTTCACAGCCATAGGAATCCCGTTTCTGTCAAGGATGTTTCCTCTGCTTCCTTTGAGAAGGAGCTCCACGGATTTCCGTTCCATGGATAATGTATAATATGTGTCACCCATTTTAACGGTTATATAAGCAAGCTGACCTAACAGAATTGTAAACCCTATTACACATATTAATCCTAACAAAAAATATCGGTTTTTCAGTAGTTTGAACATCTGTGGACCCCCTGTAAATCCTGCCTCACTCGTACAAATGACATTAATCCTATAATATTCTATCACGCTATAAATAAATAAAAAAGAGGTAGATTTTACCCCTTTGCTACTTTTACAAGCCGTCAAATCTTACATAGCCTGTCGGTAATTTTCCACTTAAAAACATAACATCACATAATCTAACTGCCAAAATGCCAACGTCTGTTCATAAATCTATATTTATACAATCTTCTCATTAAATAATATATCAAAGGCGTCACAGCTACAGTATATACTATCTCGGGCAATATAACCGTAAAAAATATGTTATACATTGATACATCCAGGCCGGCAAAAAACATCTGAATAAACACAAGCACATCTCTCAACAAAACCGTAAGTGCTACAAAAAACATACAAACTATCATCTTATCGGCAAACACCTTGCCATAAACCAGACCTATAATGTAGCCAGCCAGCATATACTGAAGCGCACATATTCCAATTGACTGTCCGTAAAGAATATCCTGTAACAAACCGCCAAAAAATCCTACCACAGCAGATGTAGGGTTCCCCGCAAGCAATGCAAAGGATACAACCAGAACAGCCAGAGAATCCGGTTGAACCCCGTATATTTGAATAAACGGAAACAAAGAAGATTGAATAATAATGTTACCCAAAAGTATCCCGCAAATAACCCAGCCTTTCATTTTTTCTATCCTTCACTTGTATTACGTTTTGAACTCATATTTTAGCAGAAACACCAAAGAACCGTGTCAATCATCAACTCTTGCCTTAACTACCAGAACTTCTTCAAGACGTCGGAAATCCACAGCCGGTTCTATGATGGCGGTTTTGTAGAGCTCACGCTTTGAACGCGTTACCTCTTTTACCTCTCCTATATATATCCCCTTAGGGAGGATATCCCCCAGACCGGATGTAATCACCTTGTCCCCCTCTACTATCTCTGAATCAAGGGGCAGGTATATCATGCTGCATGTACCGTCCTCAAAACCAAAGAGATTATTTCCTTTTACAACACCATTATCTCTGGTTCTTTCAATAATTCCGCTTACCGAGCTCCTTCCATCAATAATAGACTGTACCTTGGACCAGTTAGACCCAACTTCTATAACGCGTCCTACCAGTCCCTGTTCGGTTACCACCGCCATATTTACGGATATACCATGATTTTTTCCTTTATCTATAGTGAATACTTCAAACCAGTTTCCCGGATCTTTCCCCGTTACCCTGGCGCCGGTAACCACAAACTCCTCTCTTTCGGTGGCAAAATCCAGAAGCTTTCTAAGGCGCTGATTTTGTTTTTCCAGCTCATTCATACGAAGCAATTCCTTCTCAAGATATGCCACCCGCTCCTTCAGGTTCTGGTAGTTAGTTCTAAGCTCGCGCCTTTCCTTTATTTGTGATACAGAATTATATACGTATGACGTTGCGCTGTATATTACCTTTTGGACGGGAGCTATAATCTCCCCCGCTATTCCTCCGACAAAGTTCATGTTACCATCGTTCTGCGAGGTAATAACAGCAGCAGCAACCAAAAGAACAGACACGGTTATTATTATAATCCATGGACGGTTACGAAAAAATCGAAGTAAAGCCATAGTTATCCTATCCTATATTCTTTGATGATATGGTTACTCTTCTTAAAGTCTCCAGTTCCTGCAACACCTTTCCGGTACCCCGCGCCACACTGTCCAAAGGTGAATCGGCAATGTTGACAGGCATACCGGTTTCCTGTGCAATCAGTGTGTCAATTCCATCGAGAAGAGCTCCGCCACCCGTCAGCATAATACCTTTATCCATAATATCAGCGGCAAGCTCCGGTGGTGTCCTTTCCAAAGTAAGTTTTATGGCTTCAACAATCTGATTGACAGGTTCCTTTAAAGCTTCACGTACTTCCGATGATGATATAGGAATAGTTTTGGGAAGACCTGTTATCAAATCCCTTCCACGAACATCTATAGAATGATCTTCCGTATCTTCATTTGGGTGGGCCGAACCTGCTCTGATCTTTATCTCTTCAGCGGTACGTTCCCCTATCATCAGATTGTACTCCTTCTTGATATAGAAGATGATCGCATCGTCCATCTTGTTTCCGCCTACTCTAAGTGATCTGCTGGTAACAATGCCCCCCAGCGAGATTATGGCTACTTCGCTTGTTCCTCCGCCAATATCAACTATCATGCTGCCTGTTGGCTCATGGACAGGCAGCCCGGCACCAATAGCCGCAGCCATTGGCTCTTCAACCAGATAAGCTTCTCTTGCTCCGGCCTGCCTTGCAGCTTCATATACAGCACGTTTCTCTACCTCGGTAACACCTGATGGCACTGAAATAACCACCCGCGGATGGAGCATAACCGCTCTCCTTATGGCTCTTCTGATAAAATATTTCAACATCTCCCGGGTAACATCAAAATCAGCTATTACACCATCCCTCATAGGTCTGATTGCAATGATGTTCCCAGGGGTTCTTCCAATCATTTTTTTGGCTTCCTCACCAACTGCCAGTACCTGTTTTGTATCGCTTCGGATAGCAACTACCGAAGGTTCACGAATTACAATCCCTTTTCCGCGAATATGCACCAGCGTATTGGCTGTTCCCAAATCAATACCCAAATCCTTACTGAATATATTTAATACTCCCATTGTATTTCTTACTCCTTCCGAATATTGATATTCCTTTGTCTTTAATAATTATTGCCATATATTAGCCTTTTGATAAGTATATTTTTCTACACCCTGGCATTCAGCCGTATCCCCATCTGCTTAAGCATCACCCAAAGCCGGTGAATGGGAAGCCCTACAACATTATAATAGCATCCGGATATTCTTTTGATCAATATTCCACCAAACCCCTGAATAGCATAGGCACCAGCTTTGTCCATAGGTTCTCCGGTAGAAATATACCATTTAATCTCCTGAGGGGTTAAAGGTGCCAGTTCAACCTGAGTTCTTTCATAACCGGTTAAGCATCTGCCGCTTTGTGTATCTATAACAGCCAATCCTGTTATCACCTGGTGGACCTGTCCCTGCAGCTGACAAAGCATAGAATATGCTTCATCCTTATCCTTGGGTTTCCCCAATATTTTATTCTCCCTGACAACTATCGTATCAGCACCAATAACCAGAGCCGGTTCCTGAATCCTGGCTGAAACATTTTTTGCTTTATCAAGGGCTAATTTTGTTGCTATCTCGGCAGGCGATTGCTCAGGAAGAAATTTTTCCTTACATTCGCTGGGAATGACTTCAAATTGTAAACCCATCTGGGCAAGCAGCTTTTTCCGTCTGGGTGATGATGAAGCCAGTATTATTCTCATTTTACGACCTTAAGTAAAACAGAATTCCCAAAAGCACTCCCAGCACAGTGCCGAAGTTTATTGTGATTGTAAAGCCCAAAACCAGGTTAATAACAGCCAAATCAATTGACCAGGGAGTATCTTTTGTGCCAATTTTAATGGTTTCATTAAATACGGGAGCGTCGAAATATTGGGCCAATATATTCCCAATAATGCTCCCAATGATAATCCCAGCAAACAAAAATAAAAACAAAGTCCAGCCGCTCCTGGAGTTTCCCCTTCTCATGCTATACAACCCCTTCTAATGTGTGGAATAGCAACATAATCTAATGTTTAGTATAACACCTTCACGTCTGAATACAAGTTAAAAAGACATAAAATTTTAATTCAGGCGCTCTTCAATCAATTTTGCCAATTTATCCGCACTTGCCTGTATCTCTTCCGGATCCTCTCCCTCAATCATTACTCGAACCAGCGGCTCGGTCCCCGAGGGACGGATAAGTACTCTGCCTCCATTATTAAACATATCCTCTATACGTTTTATCTCAGCCGCAATTACCGGATCCTGAGCATAGCTGTTTTTCTTTGCAGGATTTACCTTTGCATTCACCAGAACCTGAGGAAACTTTTTCATAACAGAGGCCAGTTCAGACAATTTCACATCTTTCCTCTTTACAACCGATAAAAGCTGTAAAGCCGTTAATATGCCATCTCCTGTAGCTGCATGATCTAAGAATATAATATGTCCTGATTGTTCTCCTCCAATGTTGTATCCGTTTTTGAGCATCTCCTCCAGGACATACCTGTCTCCGACTTTGGTCTTTACAACGCTGCAGCCAGCATTTTTGAGAGCAATATCAAAACCAATATTGCTCATAACGGTTCCTACCACAGTATTATTTTTCAATACGCCTCTGCTTTTCATATCCAGGCCGCAAATCACCAGTATCTGATCCCCGTCTACAAGCTCTCCTGTCTCATCAACGGCAATCAGCCTGTCGGCATCCCCATCAAAGGCTAAACCTACATCGGCCCCAATCTTCACAACAAACTCTTGAAGCTGCTCCGGATGGGTAGAGCCACAGTTTTCATTTATATTTATACCGTCCGGAGTGTTATGAATGGTATGCACTTCTGCACCCAGCTGTGAAAAAACCAGAGGTGCAATCTTATATGCAGCACCATTTGCACAGTCCAGAGCAATTTTTAGACCACTCAGCTCCACATCTATTGTATTTCTCAGAAAACTTATATAATCCTGAACGGCGTTAGGAGCACATACCTTTCTGCCGATTTCCGGGCCCGTAGGCGCAGGTATTTCAGCATTATTTTCACGGATAACGGCCTCTATTTCATCCTCAATCTCATCGGGGAGTTTGTATCCCCTGCCATCAAAAAACTTAATGCCGTTGTATTCCATTGAATTATGGGAAGCAGATATAACAACCCCTGCATCCACACCGTAATGACGGGTAAGATAGGAAACCGCAGGAGTAGTTACTATGCCCGCAAGCAAAGCCTCACCGCCAGCACAACATATACCGGCTACCAAAGCCGATTCCAGCATATCTCCTGAGGCCCTGGTATCCTTACCAATCAATATCCTTGGCTTATCCTTATTCTTTGACAATATATATGCTCCTGCCTGTCCAAGTTTAAAAGCTAATTCGAAAGTCAGATCCTTATTGGCAATTCCCCTGACTCCATCGGTACCAAACAACCTTGACATGTTTTATGACCCCCTGTTATTTACGCAAACTCTTCCATTATATATCGCTGAGCGGATATCGAAGCAACTGCTCCGTCAGCTGCCGCTGTTATAATCTGCCACAAGGGTTTTTTACGTAAATCACCTGCTACGAAAACCCCGGGTATGTTGGTAGCCATATTTTCATCGGCTATGACAAAACCCCCATCGTCTGTCGTCAATTTGCCCTGAATCAGACCGGTGTTGGGCTGAATGCCAATTGCCACAAACATCCCGTCTACTTTCAGCTCCTTTTTGGAATTGTCCTTCACATTTCGGACAAGCAGGCCTTCTACTCCTTGCTCCCCAAGGATCTCATCAACCACTGTATCCCACAGTATCTCGATCTTCGGATTCTGAAACAATCTGTCCTGCAGTATTTTTGAAGCCCTGAGGGCATCACGCCTGTGAATAAGATACACCTTATTGGCGTGCTGCGCCAGGAAGACTGCGTCTTCAACGGCGGTATCTCCTCCGCCTACTATTGCCACAACTTTATCTTTATAGAAAGCCCCGTCACAGGTGGCACAGTAGGACACACCTCTTCCGCGAAAAAGCTCCTCTTTATCCAGTCCAAGCGTCTTAGGCTCGGCACCCATGCACAATATAAGGGCTTTGGCCTCATACTCACCATTGGTGGTTATAACCTTTTTTATCCTATCGTCAAGCTTGAGTTCTGCAACTTCATCATATAATATCTCCAGACCAAACTTCCGGGCGTGTGCTTCCATTTTCATAGCAAGCTCCGGGCCTCCGATGGGTTCATCAAATCCCGGATAGTTCTCCACCATATATGTAGTGGCTATTTGTCCTCCTGAAAACATCTTTTCAATAAGCAAGGTGTCCATCCCGCCTCTTTTTGCATATAATCCTGCAGTAAGGCCGGCAACACCGCCTCCCACTATTATGATATCCTTAAGCATGATAACACCTCCTTAAAAGGGTTTTCCGGTCTTAACACCGTAATTCCCGATTTACATAGTTATTTAATACACCTTGACAAAAAAAGTTTAAGATCAATAAATCGTCACAAAATTATTATAACCCAAAAATCATGCAATGTGAACATTCTTTGTTAAAAGCTTTGCAATTTCTGCCAGGTATTCCATATATCATAAGAAATCGCGTTTAACTGCCTATCGGAAACTATGCCGGTACCTGTTTCTGCCTGCTCCTTTTTAAAAACAGCAGCCCCATGATAAGCAAAACCGGAAAGATTATGGCTGTCGCCATCCCGGCCTTCAGGCTGTTATGAAATTTTTCTGCAACAAAACCGACAACCGTAGGACCTGAAGAACAGCCTAAGTCTCCGGCCAGTGCCAGAAATGCAAACATCGCTGTCCCGCCCCTTGGGCAGTTTGCAGCAGCAAGACTGAAAGTTCCGGGCCACATAATTCCTACAGACAGTCCACACAGACCGCATCCTATAAAAGCAAGCATAGGATGTGGTGAGAAAGCAGCAAGCATATAGCTGACAATGCACAGGCAACTGCTGGCAATCATAAACTTACGTAAATTAAGTCTTTCACTAAATCTGGAATAGAATACACGGGAACACCCCATTAGTATTGCAAATACGCATGGCCCCGCAAGATCCCCAACCGTTTTTGATACCTTAAGCCCGGCCTCAGCAAAAGCAGACGCCCACTGGCTCATTGCCTGCTCGGAAGCTCCAGAGCATATCATCAAAATCACAAATACCCAGAACACCTTTGTTAACAGGAGCTGTTTTATTGGCATGCTTTCACCGTCTTCATTGAGACTTGCGATTGGAACCTGGGAATAATATATTGCATTAAGCAGAGGAACTCCTGCCCATATAAACGCAAGGATCCTCCAGTTGTTAATACCGAAAACAACAAAGAAAAGTGTAGAACATAAAACAACCAGGACATGTCCCCAGCAGTAGAAAGAATGAAGCAGACTCATTACAGCCGGTTTATTCTCTGTAGGACACGCCTCAACTATCGGGCTGACCAATACCTCTATCAGGCCACCGCCAACAGCGTATATTGAGATGGCCAGCAGCAACCCCGTATAAGGATCCTCAAACAGTTCAGGAAACACTCCTAAACCCATAATACCTATGGCTGCAGCTATATGAGCAGCAACGACAGATACCTTATAGCCGATTTTATCAACAAATCTGGCCGACAGCAGATCCACTATCAGCTGTACACTGAAATTTATCGTCACCAACAACGTTATTTGCCCCAGCGGAATGTTGTATGTATTTTGAAACGTCAGAAAAAGCAGTGGAGCAAAGTTGTTGATTATCGCTTGTGTTATGTAACCTATATAGCTTGCTATAAGTGTATGTTTATAATTGTTGCTGATACCCATATGCCAAATATCTTACCTCCATCTTTATAACAGCCAATATTATATCACCAATGCAATATGATTGCTACATTGAAACACCAAAATGTGTCTATTGGGAATAAATACCTTGCCTTGCTTTGTCTCCTATTGCATTATTCAGCAATTACCAGATGGAAAACGCATTTACCGAAAAAAAACAGATATAGAGTA
>LFTM01000301.1 GCA_001513505.1 Clostridiales bacterium DTU092
ATATTCAAGGCTTCGAGACTATACGGGGATCCAAACTGGATTCAGCCGGGTATCATCTCCTACTGGAGGCGTCTTAATAAATAAATTGTTCTGAAAGTATATATGGGTGGTTACGATGAAGAAAAAAATAAAAGCTAAGGTGAAAACCAAAGAAAGATATATAAACATAATCATTGCCCCATCTACAAGTGGTAATGCGAAACATATCAAGATATACTATCCGCAATTGGTTTTGGCTGCAATAGTTTGTACCGTGCTGCTAACAGGGGTTTATATAAATAATCTGCTGCATGAAAACGATGTTCTAAAGGCCAACTATATCAAGCTTCATGACTTAAATTACGCCCAACTGAATGTTATAAAAGAAAACCAGCTTGAAATAGATGATATAACCAACTATAACATACAGCAACAGGAGAAGGTAGAGCATCTGGCAAACCTGTATTGCGAAATAGTTGAGAAATATAAAGAGATTACTGAAAAGTATATATTGAACGATAACAAGATGCTGGCCAGCCGCGGAGATGACAGGGATGACAAGAATTTTGTGACCGATCTTATCAGCCTTAGAAACACTATTATGGAAATACAGTCTGATTTAAAGCTTCAGCCTGCTGATGTTACTGCCCTATCGGATGCCCGTATGCTGCTGGATGATTTTGCAGAGGCCATACCGGATTGTATTCCTCTTGAAGGGAGGATATCGGACTGGTTTGGAGAAAGGATAGATCCTTTCAGGAAAAGACAGCAGCAACACAATGGACTGGATATTGCCGCACCCTATGGTTGCGACATAAAGGCAGCCGGAAAGGGTAAGGTGGTTTTTGCCGGGCGCAAAGGAGGTTATGGCAACCTGGTTATATTAGATCACGGATACGGCATCCAGACCTACTATGCCCATGCATCCAGGTTACTGGTGGAGGTGGATCAGGAGGTTGAAAAAGGGGAGGTCATAGCCAAAGTCGGCAGCACCGGCAGAAGCACAGGTCCGCACCTGCATTTTGAAGTAAGGATAAACGATGTGCCCATTGACCCTTTAAAGTATATAACGGTTGAGTAAAGGGCGGAACTGTGGTTTAACAAATAAATAAAGGGGGGTTAAATCATTGATTTTTAGAAAGAAAGACGTTGGCACCATAATAGGTAAAGGTACTGTCGTTGAAGGAGATATACAGTCTGAGGCAGGCGTTCGTGTGGACGGGGAGGTTAAAGGTAATATAGTGGCAGCGGGGGATGTGGTTGTAGGTAAAGGTGCGACAGTTTCCGGGGATATTGCATCTCTCAACCTGTACATTTCCGGGGCAGTAGAAGGTGATGTACAGTGTTCGGGGTTTTTGAGAATATTTGATGAAGGTGTTTTGAAAGGCGATGCGAAAGCCTGCAGTTTTGCTGCAGACCAGGGAGCCTTCTTTGATGGGAAAATAACTATGAGTGATTTGAATGCAACTGAGAAGGGTAAGAATGATGGTGAAACAGAATAACGCTCAAAAAAACATACCAAAATATAAGACAAAGGAGAGTATATTATGGCCATAAAACTGTTATCATCCTTTAAACTTAGTGCTGATCATATCAAAGAGATGGAAAAGTTAGGTGTGCAAGCAATAGTATTTGACAGAGGAAAAGATTTAGCCCAGTCTGAGGAAGTTGAAAATGCCGATATCATAATCTCGGATCATAGAATGTTGCAGCCGGAATTTCTTGAAAAATGCAAAAATCTAAAGTGGGTACATGTTCCCCATGTAGGTATTGAAAGGCTGCCAATGCAGTATTTTAAAAAGAGAAATATAATTGTTACCAATGCCCGTGGAATGGCCGGAATACCTATAGCCGAACACATTATCTTCACAATGCTTATGCTGGCAAGAAAGGGTAAAAAGCTGGTTGAAAATCAGATTGCTCATCAATGGAAAGGTCCCGAAGGAGTATTTAACCTTTACGGCAAGACTGCAGGGCTGCTGGGTACGGGCGATGTGGCAACCGAGACGGCAAAAAGGCTGAAAGCCTTTGGAATGAAAACCCTTGGTGTTAACACAACCGGAAATCCGGTGGAGTATTTTGATGAGGTTTATACTACAGAAAATATAAATGAATTTATATCCCAAAGTGATTTTATAATATGCACCGTTCCTTTAACTGAGAAAACAAGGAATATGATAGGTGAAGAACAGTTTAGACATATGAAGGAAACAGCATATATTGTCAACATATCAAGAGCGGCTATTTTTGATGAAGATGTTTTGTACGAGTATTTAAAGAACAAAAAAATAGCGGGTGCTGCCTTGGATGTGTTTGTGGAAGAGTTCGAGCTGGGATATCTGCCGGAGGAGAGCCCGTTCTGGGATCTGGACAATGTTGTTATAACTCCCCATATGGCAGCTGGCGGAGATCTTTGGCATGGTTTTTCATCCGAAATTATCATGAAAAATGTGAAGTGTTTCAGCGAGAACAGAATAGATGAGATGCTAAACATAAGGGATTACGATAAAGGCTATTAAAACATGAATGTGCAGGTATACTATGGAAATAATTTTTGTGAAGTAAATTAAGATAATAAAAAAAGCAGGAAAATGGAAAGGAGACAGGTGATTATTTAGCCTGCCTCCTTTTTTTTATTTTATTCAGGAAGAAAGCTAATAATATGTTTTGTATTCATCGGACTGTCAGAGATTTACACCTGTATTATGCAGGAAAAAAGCAGTTTAAAAAGAATATCTTATATGATGATAATGTATGGAACCTGACTAACGTATGCGTGTATGCCGTAATAAAAAAGTTAAAGATAGGAGATGAGCAATGTTGAAAGAAAAGTATGATGAGGGTGCCATAAGGGATCTAATCTGTGATTACGGAAACTTTCATCCCTTTCCTACAGGAGAGGAAAGGCAGCAGGTGGAAAGCTTGCCTGAGTGTTTGCGTAAGAAGTGGATAGAGGCCGGGGAACATTATCTTGATTTTTCATGGCCTCCGCTGCCTGCCGTAAGGTTTATGGATTTTCAACGAAACGGCAACAGAAGCGAGTTTGAAAGACTCAGTTTCAAACGCCGCGATGTCCTTGCCACTCTGGTTCTGGCAGAGTATATGGAAGGGAAGGGGCGGTTTCTGGATCAGATAATAAACGGTATATGGGCTATTTGCGAGGAAACATTCTGGGGAGTGCCTGCCCATAATTCCGTGTCAGGATATCCGAATGCTCCGCTGCCGGACGTAAACGAGCCTATTATTGATCTGTTTGCCAGCGAGACGGCCGGACTTTTGTGCTGGACGTATTATCTGTTGAAAACCCAGCTTGATGATATAACCCCTCTGGTGTGTCAGCGTATTGAGACAGAAGTAAAAAGACGGATCCTTGATCCCTATCTCGAAAGGGATGACTTCTGGTGGATGGGGCTGGTTCCCATTCAAAAAGTTAACAACTGGAACCCGTGGTGTAATTCAAACTGTATAACAGCTTTTTTGATAATTGAAAAGGATAAGGACAGAAGGGTCAAGGCGGTACGGAAAGCCCTGGAAAGCCTGGATACCTTTATGGATGTCTATCATGATGACGGAGGCTGTGATGAAGGGACTTCATACTGGGGACGGGCAGGTGGCTCTCTGTTCGACTGTCTTGAGCTTCTTTTCTGGGCATCGGGCGGTAAGCTCAATTTCTATGACGAGCCGTTGGTAAAACAGATAGGCAGGTATATATACAGAGGACATATACACGACGATTATTTCATAAACTTTGCTGACGGGGGAGCAAGGGTTCCCATTAGCGCTTCACTGGTATACAGGTACGGAGAGCGTATAGGGGATCAAAAACTGATGGATATGGGCTTAAGCGCCTATCACCTTCAGGCTGAAGAACGCGAAAAATCTGAGGAGATACCTGTTCCTGCTCCTCTGCTGCGACAGCTGCCGGAAATATTTATTTATGAGGAACTGGAAAGCAAAAAGGCTAAACCTCCGTATGTTAGAGATGTATGGTTGGATGGTATACAGGTTATGGCAGCAAGGGAAAGAGAAGGTGATTATAAGGGATTCTATCTGGCTGCCAAGGGAGGACACAATGATGAAAGCCATAATCACAATGACGTAGGGCATTTTATTGTTTATTATGACGGACAGCCACTGATCATTGATGTAGGTGTTGAGGCGTATACGGCAAAAACCTTCAGCAATGCCAGATATGAGATATGGACCATGCAGTCCCAGTATCACAATCTTCCTACTATAAACGGGATATGCCAGCAGGCCGGAGAAGAGTATTGTGCCCGTAATGTTGCTTATCGTGTAACAGAAGATATGGCTGAGCTTTCTCTGGATATTGCCTCCGCTTATCCTGCTGAGGCCGGAATAAACAAGTGGTTAAGACGCTGTATGCTTCACAGGGGAGACCAGGTATATGTTGAGATAAACGACGACTTTGAACTCAACCGTAAGAGCGATATTATGCTCACTCTTATGGTGTCCTGTGAAAACTCCATTGACAATGAGAAAGGAATCATATACTTAAAGCTTGACAATAAAGAGTTGGCAGTTTACTTTAACAGTGATAACTATACATGTGAAAGTGAATATATTGCCATAACCGATGGAAGGTTGGCACATGTTTGGGGATCCCACATATACAGACTTGTCCTTAAGACAAAAAGACCAATGGATAGGGGAGTCTGCAATATAAAAATTAAAACGGTCTGATGAGAATTGTCCATGCTGATAATGCTCACCCATAGTATAAAAACCCCCGGAGATGTTAAGTTCTCCAGGGGTTTTTAGTTTTAAAATATATTAAGATTCCGTGGTTTCATTATCCTCTTTCGATGGATCAGACTTTTTTGTCAGGATTTCTTCAACGAGTTCTGCGGTGTCTCTGTGTTTTTTCAGTTCCATTTCGTTTGCTATAAGCCTTGCATGAATAATATTTTTTTGTGTTGTAGCCAGGGACTGCTTTAAGGGTATTTCAATTCCGTTGGTAAGCAGTAACTTGGAATGCTTACCAGCCCTTTCATAGTTTTCAATACATTTGTAGTTTATGTAACCGTAGGTGGGATCACCTTTAACTTCAGGCCTCCTGACCTTAAAGGGAATCAGAATAAGATTCTCACTAAGGGGTAAAGGAGGTGTTTTCTTTTGATATATAATGTCGTTGTATTTTTCACGTAAGGTGGTAATGTTGAGTGAGAAGAGGCCTATTAGCTTGTTTATTACCGAGTTAATAGTTGTATACAGAGTTCTTCTTTTACCGTCATACTCAATGAGTTCTGTGGTATCCCCCACTTCCTTAATATAAACCGGTAAAATTGCAGCAATCCCTTCATCATCTCTCTTTTGATTATTGTGGTTTAGATAATACATAAACATTATATTACCTCCTTACAAATATGTTTTTATGTTTTATGGTATATTTTTTGTAAAGATTTTGTCTTGGGAAAGGAAGATGGGATTTGTTATTTTTTCAGAATAGTTTCCAGGAGCTGAATAAGTCTGCCCATGCTATATTTTAGCATTGCTATATCATAGCGGGTTGCAGGGATGCTCATATCTTCATTATTATTTTGAAAGCTGTTTTTTATATCTTGTGTTCCATAGAACTGCTGGATAAACTTTTGTGCTATGAATGCTGCGTTTAGTATGTTTCGATGTGTGGTATAATATGATTGGAGAAGTGGTATTTCATATCCGCTGTTCAGAATGATTTTGGAGTGATTGTTGAATTTTAAATATCTGTTAATGCATTTTAGGTTTATGTAGCCATATGAACCATCGTCTTTTATCATAGGCTTCCTGACCTTGAAGGGTACCAGAATCAGGTTTGGATGAAGTGGAAGAGGAATTTTGTATTTTTGTGATATCAATTCCCCATATTTTTTGTGAAGTGATACAATATCGTAAGAATAGTAGGAGGCCAGCCTCTTGACAACCGTTTTCACCTTTCGGTGTATTATCCTTTCTTTACCTTTGTGGTTGACAAGGAGGGTTGAATCTCCTACCTTATTGATGTACACGGGAATCAGTGCGCTGACCCCTTGTTCGAAACAGCTGTTGAGATTCTTCATTCTATAACCCCCTCTGCTACGATTATTGTACTGTAATATAATATGCAATACATTTTTAGCAAAGTCAAATAATTCGATGAATCTTAAAAAATACGCAAATTTAAGGCAAATTATTGAAAATAAGCGAAAAATAAATAGAATTCTCAAAAAAATGGCGATTTGTTCAGAGTATATAATATGTGTTATTATGTGGGAAACATATTTTGAGTCAGGTTGCTTATAGTTTGTATGGAGTGATTCTGGGTGCACAGAGTTAAAACATTGTACGAGAAAGTAATAGTAATAATACCTGTTATCGCTATAATCTTTGCCGTAGTTGCATCGGCAGTGGGATTTGTGCAGGTAATATCCAATCAGGTGATGAAGCTTATAATTTCTTCCGGGGCTGTTCAATCTACTGAAACCGCTGTTACCGGAGGCAGCCAGGAGGAAGAACATACATATCCCGGTGATGAACACCCAAACTCCGGTGAGCCCAACCACTCCTCAGGTGAGGGCAATAGTGCCAATACACCGGAAACATCCGGAGATGATAAAAACAACGTTGAACCGTCCGAATCAGAGCAAAATAATAGTGGTGGATCTTCCGGTTCAATTCAGGGTAATTCACCAGGCGATACCAATTACGAGGAACTGGTAAAGCCCTCCATTGTTACAGCTAAAGTAAAGTATGATGTTGAACTAAGGGAAGGCCGTACCGTCAGATCAAGTATAATTACCAGCATTTCGGCCGGCCAGGAAGTGGTTGTTATAAGGGGTTATAACAGTGAGTGGTATTATATCGAAACACAAAATGGTGAGAACGGCTGGGTTGCTGCCGGCGCATTGGACATACCGGATGATCCTGATACCAATCCCGACAGGCTGACGACAGAACAGCTTGAGGGGTTTATAAAATATAAACAGTTGGATAGCCCAACCGAATATCTTGTATGGGTTGATATCGACAGACAGCTGGTAAACGTGTTTAGACAGCAAAACGGTGCATGGAAGCTGGACAGGAGTATGCCATGCTCAACGGGCAGGAACAAGTCCCCCACATTAAGGGGTACATATGAAATACAGGACAGGGGTCTCTGGTTTTATAACGAAAGGCTGCAATCCGGGGCGAAATACTGGGTGAGGTATTCGGGTCCGTATTTGTTTCATTCCATTGCCATGAATGAGAATCAGGAGGTAGAAGATCCCACTTTGGGAAAGAGAGCCTCGTTTGGATGTATAAGACTGTCCATTGAAGACAGCAAGTGGTTTTATGAAAACATTCCCGAGAAAACAACGGTTTTCGTATACTGATAGGTGATAAGGAAAAAACTTATAAATATAGCAGGGGTGTTTTCCTATTGAAGATTTTGTGATATTATTTGAATGTAAAGTTTTAGCAACCCTTTATGTTGCCAATATAATTGAATGATGGAGGGAGAATATGTCTGTACTTGTAACCGGTGGTGCGGGATATATTGGAAGCCATGCCTGTGTTGAGCTGTTGAATGCAGGTTACGATATTGTTGTGGTGGATAACTTTTCAAACAGTAAACCCGAAGCACTGAGGCGTGTAAAGGAGATAACAGGAAAAGATTTTGAATACTATGCAATAGATCTTTTAGATCGTGAAGGGCTTGAAAAGGTATTTTCGGAGCATAAGGTTGAAGCCGTAATACATTTTGCAGGCCTGAAGGCAGTTGGGGAGTCGGTAGCCATACCACTTAAGTATTATTACAATAACATAACCGGTACCATTGTGCTGTGCGAGGTTATGGCCAAATACGGCGTAAAGAAGATCGTTTTCAGCTCTTCGGCTACCGTATACGGCAACCCCAAAAGCGTACCCATAAAGGAGGATTTTCCCCTTGGTCCTACAAATCCATACGGCCGGACCAAATACATGATAGAGGAGATATTAAAGGACGTATATGTATCCGACAATGAGTGGGGAGTTATTCTGTTGAGGTATTTTAACCCGATCGGGGCTCATGAAAGCGGCAGGATCGGAGAGGATCCCAACGGTATACCCAACAACCTGATGCCGTATATAACCCAGGTAGCTGTGGGAAAGAGGGAAAAGCTCAGCGTGTTCGGCGATGACTACAATACCCACGATGGTACCGGAGTCAGAGACTATATACATGTGGTTGATCTGGCGAAGGGCCACTTAAAGGCATTGGAAAAGGTTATGAAGGGCAGCGGAGTTAATGTATACAATCTGGGAACCGGAACGGGCTACAGCGTCCTTGATGTGGTAAAAACCTTTGAAAAAGCTACCGGTCAGAAAATACCCTATGTTATAACCGAAAGAAGACCGGGAGATATAGATATGTGTTATGCCGACCCAACCAAGGCTTATGAGGAACTGGGGTGGAAGGCTGAAAAAGATCTGGAGGATATGTGCAGAGATTCATGGAACTGGCAGAAAAACAATCCCAATGGATATGAAGAATAAGAAAAATTAAACCCTTCGTGCTTTTGCGTCGAAGGGTTTTTAATTTCTTTATTTTGTTTTAATACTTTTCTAGAACTTCTTTTGTATAAAGATCAAGAACATATTTGAAATCAGCCGCATGGCGCAATATTGACATTTCGTATTCATCTATATCAGTTAAAGGATCGTCTATTGTGATATGTTCAGTATTATTTTTTAACAGTTGATACGCCTGTTCCTGCTGGGAACCAAACAGGTAAACCAAACCTATGTCATATTTTTCGCATATTGAATGGAGGGATGAAAATTTATCATGAATCATATATCCACCTGCCTCTTAACGAAGAACAACATGATTATTATCTTATGTCAATTATATACTATTTTTACCATATAAACAATGAATATAAATATATTCTGCAAAGTCAGATACTGGGAGTTATTAAATAAATATATAGGGCAGAGAATCGGGCCAATAATCGCCCGTACCCTGCCCCATATAATCTTTCTGTCGATGATCATGTTAAAGCATGAACAAAAGGCAACGGGTAAGGTTCCCTCACCCCACCTGTATTTCTACGGTTGCAGATGGAATGCCTTCAGCCGAAGCTGTCAGGGTAATAGTGCCGGGATCTCCATCGGCACGGAGCACTACCATAGCACGACCGTAGTAGACCCTGCGCTGATTTCCAACGTACATTTCTTCGGTTACCGGGTTTCCGCTTCCCACTGCCAGTACCGAACCTACTCCGCTGGCGGTGAAATAGATGTTGGTATCTGCATTGTGTACCAGATTTCCTTCAGCATCCAGTACTTCAACTGTGATAAAGGAGAGATCACCGAACTTGGCATCAAGCCTGCTCCGGTCCGGAGTAA
Source organism: Clostridiales bacterium DTU092 (assembly GCA_001513505.1). Lineage (GTDB taxonomy): Bacteria > Bacillota > Clostridia > Caldicoprobacterales > Caldicoprobacteraceae > DTU074. Next base: position 9,334 of record LFTM01000301.1, read on the forward strand.
GGCGGATGGATGCCGGCTTTCCTGCTGTTTTAAGGACACTGCGGGAAGTTTCAACTCCGTTTTCATCATATGCTACGGCCTCCAAAGTTCCGGGTTCATAAGTTACGTCAAAGGATGCTAAATATCTGTTGGCTTTACCGGCGGGTTTGCGGCCGAGAGATTTTCCGTTAAGGATCAGCTCTACTTCATTGTCCATACAGTATACATCTACCTGGGTTGGTTTGCCTTCAAAGCCCGGCCAGGTCCATGAAGACACCACATCAGGCCATCCCCAGGGTGAAATGTCGGGGGTTTTTCCGTAGTGTTCCATTTTGTAAACTGCGATGTAAGGAGCTTTGGAGATACCCCATACACAGTCGCGGTAATAGGATTGGGGTCTCTTGAACCCGCATATGTCAATGTCACCGCAATATGCCTGGTGCCAGGGATAATCACCACGTGCACCGGTTTCGCCATTATACCATACATGCCCGATACCGGCTTCACCCAGGTAGTCCAGCGAGGTCCATACAAAATCACCTATGACGTATGGCAGACGCTCAACTGCCTCCCAGTTGTCAAAAGCTTCCTTGGGGAAGGTTTCGGAACCGTACATGATGCGGTCGGGGAACCTTTTGCCATCGCTCTCATAACGCTGGTAAAGGTAGTTGTAACCTACAACATCAAGGGGTTCAGCAAATTCTCTTGTGAATTCAGCCCACAGGTCAAAACCTTCCGGAAGCTCGGTTAGCTTATCCATTAGCACTATACTTTCCGCATTGCCCCAGAAGGAACACAGGGCGTTGGTCACGGGCCTTGTGTCATCCAGATTACGGACAAAATCGGCTAATTTGCGGGCATAAGTATAGCCTTCCGAGCGGCCGAACCTTTCCACGTTTTCATTACCGGTTGACCACATAATTATACATGGATGATTCCGATCTCTCAGAACCATAGAAGCAAGATCCTTTTTCCACCAGTCTTCAAAATATACGCTGTAATCGTTTGGATTCTTACCTTCATGCCAGCAGTCAAAGGCTTCGTCTATCACCAGCATTCCCAGCCGGTCACAGGCATCCAGGAATGCGGGGGAAGGCGGGTTATGTGCGCAGCGTACGGCATTGAATCCGTTGGCTTTAAGTAACTCTACCTTGCGCTCTTCTGCCCGATCGTAGGCTGCAGCTCCCAGCAATCCGCAGTCATGGTGTACGCAGCCGCCCTTGAGCTTCATGGGGACGCCGTTCAGCATAAAACCGTTCTGTGTATCGAAAGAGATGGAACGAATTCCTATTGATGTTTCGACACTGTCGATGACATTACCATCTTTTACAACCTCGCTTCTCAGTGTATACAGATATGGGTTATCAACCGACCATAAATTGGCGGGCGAAACCACAAGATCCTGTTCAACTTCTTTGGTGGTACCACCGTCTATCTCAAGCTGTAATTCGTCAACCGCCACTGTAT